>NZ_JAPZSO010000088.1:0-9565 GCF_027531715.1 Microcystis sp. LE19-8.1F
GCACCACTCCGATTCCATCCCGAACTCGGTTGTGAAACTTCACCGTGGCCAAGATACTTGTCGGGTTGCCGACCGGGACAATAGCTCGATGCCAGGATTATTCTTTCCTACCCCTCAATCTCACCAGATTGGGGGGTTTGGTTTTTAGGAAAAATCAGAGGATTTTAAATCTAAACCTCGCTCAAATATTGTATCTATGGCTAACATTTCTCCGTCGCTAGTCATAAATTTATGATCTTTGGTTGCTTGGATAGTTTGCCCATTTTCTAGGGTGTATTCAAAGACCTCTTGTAAACCCCGCTCGTGCCATTGAGAGATTGGTTGACTATAAACAAAACCATTTTTATCTACACTATAAACAGTACAGTTAATTTCTTCGCTCACAATTTTAGCAATTGGCAATAATCCGTATTCCTCAGTCAAAATTAACGTCTCACCTCCCAGACAATATTCGGCAAAATTTACCATCTGTTCAAAGAGATTTTCAGCGATTCTTTTTTCCACACCATTTTTAGCAGCACCATCGATAAACATCTCCCTTTGTTTCTGCATTTCGGAAGCTTTTTTCTTACCCATTGCCCGACGCAATAGATCCGCTTCTCCTAGGGAATAACCCGCTAAATCCTGCGCCATTTTCATAATCTGTTCTTGATAGACTAAAACTGCGTAGGTTTCCTTAAGAATTGGTTCCAATAAAGGATGATCATAACGAATGGGTTCTCTACCGTGTTTTCTGCCAATAAAGAGAGGAATTAATCCCGCATCTAAAGGTCCGGGGCGATAGAGTGCTAGGATTGAAGATATGTCCTCAATACCCGATGGTTTTAACTCTTTAACGATCTGTTTCATCCCCGATGATTCTAACTGGAAAATACCTTCTAAATCCCCTTCTTCTAGTAATACGTGGGTTTTGAGAATATCGGGAGGTAGTTTTTTATGTTCCCCTTTAGCCCGAATTTGCAGGGCTTTTCTTTCATCTAAAGGCAATTGTTCGAGATCGATATCTATACCCTGATTTTGTTTAATTAAATCGGCGGTTTTTTTCAAAGTGGTTAAATTTCTTAAACCTAAAAAGTCCATTTTTAACAATCCCAATGATTCTAAATCCTCCATGAAATATTGGGTAATTACCGCCCCATCATTATTTTTCTGGAGGGGAACCACTTCATCTAAAGGTTGGGAAGAAATGACGACTCCCGCGGCATGAACTCCGAAGGTTTTGTTAGTACCTTCGATACGAATTGCCATATCTAACCAATGACGCACATGGGGTTCCGTATCGTATCTTTCTTTAAATGCTGGTTCGGGAGTTTCATCGGAAATCATCACTTTTAAAGGTGTGGGTTTACCGCGAGAAACGGGAATCATTTTCGCCATTTTGTCCGATTCGGCGTAGGGAATATCTAACACCCGCGCCACATCTTTTAAGACAGCTTTTGATGTCATACGGTTAAAAGTAATGATTTGGGCAACATTAGCCTCACCGTATTTTTCCGTAACGTATTGGATCATTTCATCCCGTCTCTCGATACAGAAATCTGTATCAATATCAGGCATAGATTTCCGTTCAGGATTGAGAAAACGTTCAAATAATAACCCGTGATGAACGGGATCAATATTGGTTATTTTTAAAGAATATGCTACCAAAGAACCCGCAGCAGAACCGCGTCCTGGGCCGACGGGAATATCATGATCTCTAGCATATTTTATATAGTCCCAAACGACGAGAAAATAGGTAGAAAATCCCATTTTCTGTAACATTTTTAATTCGTATTCAAGCCTTTCTTTGTAAACAGTTTCAATCTCGTGACGAGAAGGACATTTTAATCTTTCTAGTAATCCTAACCAAGCAATTTCTTCTACATAACTATCAGCAGTATGTCCCGCAGGAACTGGATAATTAGGCAGTCTTGGTTCATTAAAGATGTTATAAGGTTCGACTTTTTCTGCTACTTCTAAGGTGTTATTAATCGCTTCTTCAATCACATCTTCTGGCAGATGATCACGGAAAAGTAAACGCATTTCATCAGCAGATTTTAAGTATTCTGTGCCGCTATAACGGAGTCGTTTGTCTTCAGTAATTAACTTGGCAGTTTGAATACAAAGCAAGGCATCGTGTGCCTCTACATCGTAACAGGAAATAAAGTGAGAATCGTTAGTAGCAACTACTTTAATTCCTAATTCTTTAGCAATTTTAACTATTTCTACATTGACAATCCGATCTTCTTTAGAACCGTGGTCTTGAATTTCTAAATAAAAATCATCACCAAAAAGTTTTTTATACCATTTAGCCGTTTCCTTAGCAAGTTTTCTATTATTAGCTAAAATCGCTTGGGGAATCTCTCCACCCAAGCAAGCACTGGTAACTATCAATCCTTCGTGGTATTGTTGGAGTAACTCTTTATTGATACAAGGACGAGCAAAAATGCCTTTACCTTGAATACCTTTCAGATTAGAAATAGTAGTTAATTTAACCAGATTTTTATAGCCTTGGGTGTTTTTGGCTAAAACAACTTGATGATATTTTCGGTGGCGAAGATTGACTTCAATATCGCCATTGACTACATACATTTCATTGCCAATAATTGGTTTTATTCCCTTATTACGGCAGGTTTTAATTAATTCGATCGCACCATACATGACTCCATGATCGGTTAAAGCGATCGCTGGTTGTCCTAATTCGATCGCTCGATCAATTAGTGCCGGTAATTGGGAAGCACCATCAAGTAAGCTATAATCACTGTGAATATGTAAACCGACAAAAGACATAGTTTTTCAGGAAAAAGTGACAAGGAAAAGGGGAAAAAAAACAGAATTTACTTACTTTTAATTTTCAGCAATCACAGTCTATTTTTAGGGTTGATTGAGAATCGTATAGGGGAAAGAACTTTCTTCTAAATTAAACCATTGTTCTCGCAGTTTCTGGTTATCATTGCTGCCGACAACAGTATCAACAAATTTTTTCCATTCGGGATCGTTTTTGGGTAAAATACAGCCATAAAGTTCGGTGGTAATCGGTTGACTGGGTAGTAGCACAAATTGTCGCGGATCCTGTCCTTGTTTAACGATTTCCCCCAGTAGAAGAATTCCATCACTAACCACTGCTTTAACTTCTCCCCTTTGTAATTTTGCCACTGCCTCACTTCGATCGCTGACAGCTTGCCAATTAGCCAGAGGATAGATATAACGAATAATACTATCGGTGGTGGTGTCGGGAATATAGGCGATCGCAACTGCCGCTAAAGTGTTATTAATATCTATTTTATCAACATTTTCCCTTTTAGTTAAAAATTGCGCTCCTGTCATAAAATAGGGAATAGAAAAATTAACCCTTTCTAGTCTTTCTTCCGTGATTGTTGCCGCATTACAGGATAAATCTACTTGTCCCTGTTCCACTTGCTGAAAACGATTATTAGTCGTCGCTTCTATAAAGGTTATTGTAATCGGTTTACCTAATTCTTGTGCTAATCGACGTTGGACTAAGCGCATTAATTCCACTCCGTAACCTGTCCATTGTCCCGTTTTCTCATCGATATAACTAAAGGGAGTAGCGTCTTTTCTGGCTGCCGCTTTTAATTCTCCTGTGCGAGCAATTCTTTGTAAAACTGTTTCTGCCAAGGCTGATAAATGTAGGTTATTTATCAGTAAAAGACCTAGAAAAATAAACCAAAAGTTTTTAGACATATCAAGAAAGCAAGAAGGAGATAGGGAGAAAAAAGCTAACCACCGACGTGCGATTAGCAAGTACTGCTATATTTTAACTAGAGCTTGCTGAATAAATCTAAAAACTTTGTTGGATAAGACTTTTAGACCTTTTTAAAATCCAAAAGTGCCTCGTCTGGGAGTGATCAGGGGGAAAATTCAGGTACTTTTTCCCTGAAAATTAGGTAATTGAGCAGATGAAAATCGGTAAAACCCTACACCCCACACCCAACCCCCCCGATGTCGGGGGGGTTGGGGGGGCCACACCCTACCCCCACCGAAAAACTTTTTGCCGCAAACCCTAACTACGATCCTCAAATAATCCACTCAAACGTTCTACTTCTGTTTGTGCTGTGTACATAGGAGTTCCGGCCAGAATTCCGGTAACATTGCGGAAAGGTTGACCGATGTGCATACCTTGATGATCGATCGAAAACTCACGAATATCCTTATCGTGCATAGAACCGCGCATTTTTAAAACAGTGATACCGCGGCGCATTTCTCCATACATTTCCACATAACGCAGCAGAATAATTGAATCGGTAATTGTAGAAATATGCGCTTCTGTGATCGAGGAACCTCCTAATAAAGTGGGAGTGGTGGAAGTAAATAATCCTCCCACCTCTTTTTGCTTAATAAAAGAAGTCAAACCGATAATAAATTCCCGAAATCCTTTCAGATTAGAAACCCTTTCTAAAGCAGATAAACTATCTACTGCCACTCGATTAGGTTGAAACTCCTCGATAATTTCCTTCATCATAATTAAATGATTTTCTAAACCCGTAGTTTCCGGATAACGGCAGACTACCTTTAATTTACCTTCCTTTTCCATGCGGTCATAATCCACACCCCAACCGGTAGCATTTCTAAATAACTGTTCGCGACTTTCCTCGAAGGCAAAAATTAAACATCTTTCCCCATTGGTTACTCCCCCTGCCATAAATTCTGTCACCATGAGGGTTTTTCCTGTTCCTGTGGCTCCCGAAACCAAAATAACCGAATCGCGGAAGAAACCACCCCCACACATTCTATCGAGTTCCAGACTGCCGGAAGTAATACGAATATTAGAGGATTTTTGTTCTAATTCAATGGCTGACAAAGGAATAATCACAGCCCCTTTATTGGGAATAATTGTAAAAGGAAATTCTCCTTTTTGGTGATCGGTTCCGCGATATTTTAAAATTTCGATCGTCCTTCTTCTTTTCTCATCGGTTAAAACGTTGCGTAAAATCACCACATTATCGGCAACAAACTCCTCCACCCCATAACGACTGATTTCGCCGTATTCTTGCGTTCTTTCTGCGGTCATAATCGCTGTTACTTCCAATTCTCGCAAAGCGGTTGCCAGACGAAAAAGATCACTTCTCACTTGAGCGCTATCACTTAAATGGCTAAAAATTGCGCCTAAAGAATCCATAGACACCCGTTTGGCTTTATTTTTGCGGATAGCAAACTCAATGCGAGCGATTAATGCGCCTAGGTCGTATTCTCCCGTCACCATCGGCTTTTCTTCCGGTTGGGGGGAAGCATCGACAAAGGCCCACTGACGATTCTCCTCCCACTGCCGGATATTCCAACCAAAACCACCCATATTTTTTCTTAGTGCTTGGGGTGGCTCCTCGAAGGTGACAAAAACGCCATTTTCTCCATTTTTGATGCCTTCTGCCAGAAATTGACAGGCAAAAACCGTTTTAGCACTTCCTGCCGTCCCCGCTATCAAAGTCGCTCGTCCTTTCGGTAATCCCCCTTCCGAAAGAAAATCAAAGCCGGGGATTCCTGTTTCTAACTTCTCAATCAACTCTAGGGGATTATTTTGCGTCATTTAAGTTCTCTATGAAAACGAGCTAATGTTTATTGTACCTATTTCAGTGACCAGCGATACCAGAAATTCATCCCTAGTTGGGGTGTATCAAGAAAATTCAGTGAGCGTTGTTAACTTTTATGACAATATCGACTAGATTATCCACATTATCTGCTGAGAATTTCTCGAATATAAATGATCAATAAATAATCCCAAGAGCTTATTTTTCAAGAAAATATTAAGTAGGCTGTGTTAGCGCAGTAAGGTAGTTAGGGTTAGATTCCCGCACAAAATTTACCCAAAACAGGAATAGAAATAAAAATCATCTCATCTAATAAAAACAAGATTACGGCTGTTACTATCGTCCTAATTGCCCAATTTAATCTAATTGCTTTTTGCTCTCTAATTTTAGAGATTATAACTAAAGTTTCTGTTTGTAAATATTGTATTAAAGCCGTTAGATAGTCTTCTTCCTCTGCTTGGTTCCATTCCTCAGCAAGCAATTGTTCTGGTAGGATAATTTCACCACCCACTACTGGGGATAGACCCCATAATCCTAAGCCAATAGTAATAATTGTGAATAAATAGGCCAAAAATTTCAAAAGATAGCAGGTAAGACAAGGATAAATAGACTGGTTACATTCAAGGGAAACTAGATAAGCAGGTCAATGTCAGCCACAATTAACCAAAACCCCCCTAATAGTCAGAATCAAAGTAAGTTTTGTATTTAGTTGATTAATACTATCCTTGACAACTTTGAGAGAGTTTAAGGTATAATCATAGGTAAGCTGGATATTTGTCATAGTTATTTGCTCTACTATGGAACATACAACCGATAATAATCAAAATCAGCAAGAAACCGATAATCAAACAGAAAAAATAGCAAGAGATAATAAACCCATCCTGAAGATTGATCCTAAGAAAACTATACCCTACATACAGGAAGGAATCAAACCGAAAAATAGATAAATTCTGTTTATTTCAGGGTTCCTTGAGATGCGTCAAATGATGGCGCATCTCAAGGAAAAATCAAGTATATTTCTCTAACTATAAAGGAACTTGAGTAATCCAATCTTGATACTTTGGTTCCTGATTGAGAACGATAGAACTTAACTTTTCTTTTAACTGATAAGTAATCGGTTTAGCCGCAGGTAAAGAAAAAGTTTCAATCTTTTTAATCGGAGTAATTTTTGCCGCAGTGCCACTTAAAAACACCTCATCAGCGATAAATAACTCCGTCTTATCTACGGGTCTTTCAATAACCGGAATACCCAAATCCCGCGCGATAGTTAAAACACTATCTCTAGTAATACCCTCTAGGATATCTTGGTCAAAACTAGGAGTAATTAGCTGACCATTTCTGATGATAAAAATATTCATTCCCGTCGCTTCACAGACTTTACCCTGAGAATTCATCAAAATTGCCTCATCAAACCCCGATTCTACCGCTTCCGTTTTTGCTAAAGCAGAAGTGATATAAGCGGCGCTAATTTTACCTCGCAACGGGAAACTTCTATCCTCTTGACGATACCAAGAACTAATCCGACAGTTAACCCCATCGGCTGCTAAATAATCATCCATTTCTAGACCATAGACTAGAAAATCCTTCTCGATACCATGTAATCGCGGAGCAATTCCCAACCCGGAACTATAGACAAGGGGACGAATATAAAAAGGTCGATTACACTGATTTTTTTTCACAAAATCGATAATTATTTGATAGATTTTATCGGCAGGAATCTCGTAATTAAGAAACTTAGCACTTTGACTTAAACGCTGACAATGACGTTCTAATCTAAATAATAATATCTGTCCCGGATTGCTAGGGTCGGGAGTACCTCGTAAACCCCCAAAAGCGGCAGTTCCGTAGTGTAGTGCGTGGGTAGCAACGGATAATTTTGCCTCACTAAAAGGGATAAATTTATTCTCAAAATAGGCGAGAGGAAGGAAAGGAATTTCGGTAATAGACATTTTTTTTTGATTGAACCAAGAACTAAACGGGATTTACCCATGCGGAAAAATTTTGTTTCTGGCTATTAGAAGGATTTTCTACCCTGATAATTTCATAGCGAATCGTCTGCGGGGCGGCCAGTGGAACAGCAAGGGTTCGCAATTCATCGAGATGAAAGACTGTTATCTGAATAATATCACCTGCGCGGTAGTCTTTTAATCTTTCGTTTAACTGTTCCGCCGTCACCCGCAATCCATCGATAGCCAATAACTCATCATCAGCATTAATTCCCGCTTTTTGGCAAGGGGAACCCATCTCGACAAATTTAATTATTTCTTTACCCGCTTCACTCTGTACCCGCATTCCCAGATGAGGTATCGTCTCCCCATTGCCAACACCCCGCAGATAGAGTCCAAAAGGTTCAAGATATTCATTAAAGGGTAATTCTGCCAAACCGTCGATATAACGCTGGTAGAAGTCGCTTAAATCCACCCCTGCGGCAGATTCGAGAATTGCTTGCAATTCCCCATCGGTATAACCAATCTCCTCTTTACCGAAATGTTGCCACATCGAGCGTAAAACATCATCGAGGGAACGACGGTTATCGGTGTGGGTGCGAATTAGTAAATCGAGAAGCAGCGACAATAATTCCCCCTTGAGATAGTAGGAAATTTGACTATTATCGCTATTGCTATCCCGTCGGTAGAGTTTTATCCAGGCATCGAAACTCGATTCGCCTAGAGGTTGGACAAGACGACCGGGTATATTGAGATAACGGGTGATTTCTTTGCTTAAAAGCTCTAAAAAAGTCTTACTATCGTATATTCCCGCCCGTAGAGGGATTATCATATCGTAATAACTGGTGGTTCCTTCGGCAAACCAGAGGGAAGAAGTATAATTTTCTGCATCATAATCGAAGCTTTCTAAAGCTTTTGGGCGAATACGCTTGATATTCCAGAGATGAAAGAACTCATGGGCGACTAATTGCAGAAAACGATTATACTTATCCTTATCTCGTAATCCCAAACGCGCATAGTTAAGGGTACAGGAATTTTTATGTTCTAGTCCCCCGTAACCGGCTGCCGAAAGATGTAGCAAAAAGAGATAATTATCATAGGGGAGTCCACCGAACATAGCCGACTCGGTTTGAATAATTTTAGTGGTATCGGCGATAATTTGACTAGGATTAGCGTTTCCCCGTCCCCAGATAGCTAATTGATGGGGTTTTCCCTCGACGACAAAATCGTATAACTGATGAATCCCCACTTCCACGGGACTGTCCACCAGGGTATCAAAATCGGGAACGTGAAAGGTGTTTTTCTGTCCGGGTAAAGATTTTAAGGCAGTGGTAACGCGCCAATCGGCATGGGGAGGGATAATTGTCAGGGTGAGGGGATGTTTTTGATAATCGGGGATATAGAAAAATAAAGCAGCCCCGTTGAAGTAACCGTGAGTATCATCGAGATGGTTGGTTCTGACGGTTAAATCGTGGGCAAAAACGCGATATTTGACTGTTATTTCTGAACTATTACCGGTGTCAATCTGCCAGTGATTTTTAGCAACTTTGCGACTGTTGAGGTTAACAGCTTGAAAATCTTGAACTAAACGGGAGTATTCCCGCACTAGATAGGAACCGGGAGTCCAAACCGGCATTTTTAGGTTTAAAATCGGAGCTTGCCAACCGGTAATCTGTAGAGTAACTTCAAAGAGGTGTGAAGTCGGTTCCGACATAGCCACTTGATAGCTGAGACTTAAACGAGTTGAGGAGATGGTAGTGGGGGAAATAAGACTGGTCATCGGCATTAAACGGCTTTTAAGTTATTCTACTAAATCCAGTTATTAAAAACTGATTATTTATTCCCCCTTTTGCATGACTGCCTCTCCTGATATGTAGCCTATACTCAACGGATGGCCGTATTACTTCCGATTTTATCACTCAATCCAAGCCTTTGGGGGGTTCTACCCCCCAAACCCCTAGGGTTGATTGATAGTAGGGTTGATTGATAGTAGGGTTGATTGATAGTAGGGTTGATTGATAGTAGGGTTGATTGATAGTAGGGTTGATTGATAGTAGGGTTGATTGATAGTAGGGTTGATTGATAGTAGGGTTG
>NZ_JAPZSO010000074.1:0-7441 GCF_027531715.1 Microcystis sp. LE19-8.1F
TGACACTGTACCTAATACGACTGCACACCGCTATAAGCTAGTGAGGTACACATATTTTTCTTCCCTTTTGACTTTTGCCTCTTGCCTTTTGCCTAAAACCCATAACTTTTGTACCTCAGCAGACTGAAAAACGCTATAGTAGCTTGTAGGGTGTGTGTTTGCGCGTATTTAAAGGAAATTTGTTAATAATTAAATTATGATTGCGCCGTAACGCACCATCTTAAGAAAATTGGTGCGTTATGCTATTACTAACGCACCCGACAAAAGCTTTATATGGTATGATACCAGAGTTAACCTTGATCTCTCAATCAATATCCCCCCGTAGCAATCTCTCCCTAGTAACAGGCTTCTAGTTCCTGTTTGATATTCAGGTAGAATGAATGATATAATTGCTGCCTGGGGCGTGGCTCTCTCGTGCCAAGGCTTGTAACCTGTAGAATATAACAATCTCAGGTCTTTTGTCAAGTCTAATTTTAGGGATTTTGCTCACGTCAACATCAGCTTTTCAGGAACTCGATACCTAACACCTCGCTTTATCAATAAACAATAATTTGAGAAAATGAACCAAAAAACTTACCAACTAACCTTAAACTTTGACCAGATTTTAGATTTGGTTAAACAACTCCCAGAAAGTGACAAAATAAAACTCAGTAAAGAACTCGAAAAAGAAACTTTAAATCAAAAATTAACCCAGCTTTTAGAAACCTTTAAAACTGATGAGCTTTCCCTAGAGACAATTACCGAAGAAGTGGAGGAAGTTAGGGCTGAAATTTATGGACAACAAGCCACCGATTAAAGTTATTATTGATACTAACCTTTGGATTAGCTTTCTTATTGGTAAACAGTTAGCTGGTTTAAAATATCTACTGATTGAAAAAACTCTTGTGCCGATTTTTTCTCCACAGCTACTTAATGAGATTAACCTTGTTACCAAAAGACCAAAATTACAAAAGCATTTTTCCCAAAGTAAAGTTCAAGAATTACTTGAACTTTTAAGCATAATTGGGTTATGTATTGAGACTAAATCAAAAATTAATATCTGTAGAGATGCTAAAGATAACTACCTTTTAGCCTTAGCCAAAGATAGTCAAGCTGACTTTTTAATTACAGGCGATCAAGATTTATTAATTTTGCAACAATTTGGAATAACTAAAATTGTTGCAAAATTAATAATTTTTATAGGGAATTAATCGATGATTTAAAAGTGGTGCGTGGATTATTAGTTTTATTTTTTTGACCAAATTGGAGACCGCACACACGCACCTTACCTTTATATCAAAGTTTACCTGATAAATATCCTCTAATTTCTTAAGCTATAATTAAAACTCAATAACTTTAACCAGAGGCGAGGATTGTCTTTTTCTAGCCAGCTTTGGGAGTTTTTTAACCATTGGGGAAACCAGAGACCAAAAAGCAGATTTTTGACTCCATCAAGGCTAAAATCGAGATAGGAACCCAACCAACGAATTAAATCCTGACTGCCAGCCATTTCTGCTATCCATAACAGTAAAGCGGGGTTTTTTCTGGCCGCTTTAATTGCTAAACGGCTAAAGGTCAACCAATCGGTTTTATCCTTAATAAAAGTTTCGGAAACCTCTGGCGGTTCGTCGGCCAATAAACCGAAAAATGTGTTTAACATGGCGTTAATTCTTTGGGGTGGTAAAGTTTTTCCCGTGGCCACCATCATTCCTTTAGAAAATAACCAAGTTACCGCCACATTACTTTGATAGGCACGCACATTTTCTAGGTCTTTAGCTGTTAGTAAATCGTGTTTCAATGCCGTATCCAAAAGCTCGGTTAAGCGCTCTAAATTACGCACCAAAGAACCGAAGCCAGTAAAGATTAAGGGTGATTGCAGGGAGGCGGCATCACCGATGGCTAAAATGCGATCAAAGGAGACAATTCGATCTTTTTTGCCTGTGCTAAAATGTCCCGGTATATAACCAAAGGTGGGTTTTTTCCAAGTTAATTTTTCTGGGTCACACTGTCGATATTCGGGCAAAATAGTAAAGAAATCTTCGTACATTTCCAACAGAGAACCGGGGTTATCGGGATGGACTTGATGATAGTGAAATAGATAGAAGGTTAATTCTTTTCCTTCCCCCGGAAATAATTCCCAAATTAGTTGTCTGCCTTTAGAAATATCGCCATGGGAATTTAAGACATCGCCATAGTGAGAATCCCACACCAGCGGCTCGAATCCTTCTACTACTGCCCCCACCGTCGGACAGACACTATCAAAGGCGCGCACTCCGTTTAATTGCCAAGCAATGGCAGAAGCGGAACCCATAGCATCAATCAATAAACGGCCTTTTATCTGTTGAATTTCTCCACCATGATTAAGGGTGACAGTAACACTATTGGCAGTAATATCAGCCTTAATAAATTCTGTTTGATCGAGAATTTTACCGCCCTGATCATGTAATTTTTTAGCGCAGGATTGCAGCAATTTATCGGAATTAATGGCGATATTTAAAACCGTGGGAGTATGGAGAATTTTGGCTTTCAGATGGGGGGGATTATTGCCATCAAAAAACTTATTAAAGCCATCGATGTATTCTTGGAAGATTAATTCCTCGAATTCCTCGGACGTAAATAGGCCTAAATTAATTAAACTTTGAAACTCCGATCGAGAGATGTTCCATTCCCGATTCATTCGTCCGAAAGGCAGTCTTTCTACTAAGAGGACTCGATAACCTAATTTGGCCATCTGTGCCGCATGAATTGCCCCCAAGGCACCACCAATATAAATTAAGTCATAGGCGATGGGATGATCATTTTCCTCACTGCTAGAGAAAATTACCGGCTGCGGTTGTTGGGGATTTTTGGCACTGTCGCGCCAACGTTTTTCCCACCAATACAAACGTTCTAAATCGGCCTCCCCTTGAGGCATTTTGCGGAAGTAGTGAACCGTTAGGGGATAGTCCGCTTCTAAATCTGTAAAAATTGAGTGATTTTTTTGATCGATGTTTGGTATCGTGCTAAACTGCGGCGGAAAACGCTTTTGTAAAGCTCGATCGAGCTGCTGAGTCAGGGATGTTTCTCGGTCATGCGATCGCTGACCCCAGCGGAAAACTTTTAAATAAGTAGTCCGTTGCAGCGTCCAGACAAAGATCGACAATTCGATCGCCTCCGATAAGCGCAATCTCACCCCGTTAGGTGTATTTGTCTTGACACCGCTGGCGGGTTGCCAATCGGATTGTAACCACTGACAAACGGCGATCGAGTCAGGAGTCGGAATTTCTCTGTAAAGGATTTCTCTCATCTTGATTTAGTTATTACACCCAAAAATACCCAAAAGTACAAGTCAAAAATGGTCTGATTACGCTAGACTACACAAAAAGTTTTCTGAAAAAAGTTTTAAAAACTTTACATACCTAGATTAATACACAGCCAGCCCCATCTGATTATGAATTATCCCATCCCGACTACCCCCGAAGAAATTGCCGCCCTCCGACAGCGCCCCGTGGACGAGGAGATGATCGCTGCCGTGATTGCGGGAATTATTAGAATGGCCCGCGCCCAGGGTCAATCTCTAGACGATCTTACCGAAGAAATTCTCGCAGAAGACCCGATTTTAGATCAAGTGCAACGACGTTGGTTAAGTCAGCTTTTGACTAATGCTTGGCAAAATTTAGCTGGATGGGTGTAATTGAGCGATGGAATGGCTAACAATCACTCTCGCTAGTGTTTTGACCCTGTTAACTCCCGCAGGGGCAATTATCGATACGGTTTTAGCCCATACCCTTCGCTCCCAAGTCCAAAAAGTGGAACAATTAGCCGTGAGAGTCGATAATACTCCCAATTATCAGGCTCTGCAAGGCAAAATCGCTCGAGTTCGCATTTCTGCACGGGGAATTTATCCCCGTGCCGATGTTCGCATTGAGAAGATCGAGCTAGAAACTGAGCCAATTAGCCTCGATTTGCGGCAATTACAGCAAAAAAACGGCAGTTTAGCCGCCGCCTTGCGCCGACCGGCTGCGGGGGCATTGCATCTCGTCCTCACGGAAACTAATGTTAATCAAGCTTTACAATCGGCAGCGGTCAAAGAGCCAATTCAGACTCTGATTAATAATCTGATTCCCTCTAGGGAAGAATTGGGTAGCACAAAATATCAACTTAGTCAAGCAAATTTTAACTTTCTTAATAATAATCGAGTCGCCCTCAGCCTGCAGCTAGAGACCCAACGGCCGGACGGCCCCGCAGCCAGCCTCGATCTGAGCTTAGAAGTGGGATTTAAGCTAGTGCAGGGGCGAAAAATCGAGCTTATTGACCCCACAGCCACTCTTAACGGTCGTCGCATCTCCTCGCGCCTTCTCAAGGGGTTTGCCGAGGGTATATCCGCCCAGTTAGATTTAAAAAACTTCGAGAAACAAGGAATTATCGCCCGCCTTCTCCAATTGCAGATCGACGATGATAAGCTGAGTATAGCCGCCTTTGGCAGCATTGAACCTCGATCGGGGAACCCCAATTAAATTTAACGGTCGGAAAACAGGAGATCGGAAGTGGGAATTATGAATTATGAATTATGAATTATGGCTCTTCGTTACTTGGTATGGTTCGATAGGGGGGCATAAATCGACTAAATCCTTATCTGGCAAGGGATTTAATTGATTAGTTCGCTCTAGATCGAAAATAATTGACAAAAATCGCTAAATGCCTTTCTATATAGGGGTTCCATCCCTTATAACCCCCGTCCATTGCATAACACAAACCGAAGAGCCTGAATTATGAAGTGGGGTGGTGGGGAAGTGGGGAAGTGGGGAGATGGGGAGAATAAAAGCCTTCGACTGATAACTGATAACTGATAACTGATAACTGATAACTGATAACTGATAACTGATAACTGATAACTGATAACTGATAACTGATAACTGATAACTGATAACTGATAACTGATAACTGATAACTGAATTATGCCTAGTTCTCGCTCTAGTGATAAAATCTCTTTGCCTTGGATAATTGGTATCGGCCTCGCTTTATTTACTGCTGGTGGGGCCACTGCCTGGTTTGCCGTCCATCACCTATCTTCCTCCCAGAAAACTAGCGAAAACCCGATTGAAGCTCTTACTCCGGCGCCGATAAGTCAATCACCAATTGTTGAACCGGTTTCTCCGGGTCCTGTGAAGACAAGTCCGACAGCGACTCCTGCAGCTATTCCTGTTAGGGAAACTCGACAGGTTTATTGGTTAAAAGTGACCGATACGGGTAATCAATTAGTCACCCAAGAAATTACCGTTCAAAAAGCGCTTAGCCGCGAGCGAGAGTTAACAGCAGTATTGCAAACTCTATTAGCTGGTCCAAGTAATCCTCAGGATATGACTACTATTCCCGCCGGGACTAAATTACTTGATTTAAAAGTAGATAAAACGGGAATTAAGATTAATCTCTCGCGGGAGTTTGGCACTGATGATGGTCCTGATATGTTAATCGGTCGTTTGGCACAAATCATCTATACTACTACTACCGAGGATCCTAATGCCAAAGTCTGGATTCAAGTGGAAGGAAAACCCCTAGAATTATTAGGAGAAGGCCACGGTCTTGAAGTTTCTCAACCGATGACTCGTAAGTTTTTTGAGGAGAATTATCAGTTGTAAACTGCCCGCGCCTTTAAATTGTTGTTGTTGAGATTAACTAGGGGGATTAGTGGGGGTATAGGGAAAAAAAATCGGATAGGGAATTGTAATTCCTTCTTGCCGATAGCGTCGGTGTAGGAGTTTAATAAATTCGTGTTTAATGGTGAGATGTTGAAAAAATTCCTCTTCTACCACCTTGAGATAAACCGTGAGCAGGATACTATAGTAATCGAATTTACGATAAAGAATCAAGGGTTGATATTCACCGAGGTGAGGTTGCAATAACTGGGCGATTTCTTGCATAACTTCTAGGGTAACTTTTTCGACTTTTTCTAAGTCACTATCGTAACTAATGCCCACTTCCACGGGAATCAGTAGAGAGTGATCTGGTAAACTATAGTTACGGAAACTAGAAGAAATGATCTGAGCATTGGGAATGACCAAAAGATTATTGGTAATTTCTTCGATTACTGTGCATCTTAAATCCACATCTCGCACATAACCAGCTTCTCCCGTTCTCAGTTCAATATAATCTCCCGGTCTAACTTTTTTAGAAGTGATAATATTAATCCCCGACATTAAATTAGCTAGGGTATTTTGGAGAGCTAAACCGAGGGAAACACCCCCAATACCAAAGGCAGTAAGCAGCGGAGTTATCGAAATGCCAATCGAGCTTAAAATCAGCAAAAAACCGCAGCTAAAAATCAGAACTTTGGCGAGAAATTCAAATAGGGAAGTTAGGGAAGAAATGCCATCATCTCCCGTGGTATAAACTCGTAATATTTCCAGGGATAATTGAGCAACAACCCAAGTAGCCGAAGCTAAAAAAGCTACTAGCAGAAATTTTTTGCTCAGGAGAATGAGGGAGGGAAAGAGGGGAAGATTAGGAAGGGAGAGGGCAATATTTAAACCCAAAAGTCCGAACCAAAGTATGCTTAATCCACGAATGGAACGTAAAACCCCTTCCGAGAAACGCAGGTTTTTTTCTCTGGCAATCGATAAAAGTTGACTGACAACGCGCTTTTCTACAAGCCATCCCAACAGCAGGAAACTGAGGATGATGGTGATAGGTAAGATAATATAGGGCCAATCTTCCAGTCTGGTTAATAGGTTCATTGCTAGAGGGTTAGAAAAAGTTGCACTTTTGCCTTATCTTACTCCCCATTTCTCTATCTCTAGCAGGGGCGGTGGAATTTTCGGGCAAAAAGTTGCAAAATGTAAAGAGAAACTCATCTTTTCTTCGGCAGCTTGCGTGAATAGTCAGTTAGTTAAACCAAAATTCGGGATTTATCGATTCTCAATGGTTATAATCGTGGTTTTGTTCCTGATTAGCACCTTTTTAATCACCTTTCATCTGGCTAAGATGTCGGATCCCTATATTAAAGAGGTGTTATCCCTACAAGGTAATGTCAGTCGCGGTTACGAAATCTTTCAAATTAACTGTGCTGCTTGTCACGGTCAGCTTGCTGATGGCATCGTCGGACCAAGTTTAGAGGACGTTTCCCATCGCAAATCGAGAATTAGTCTGATTGAACAGGTAATTAGCGGTAAAACCCCGCCAATGCCGAAATTTCAGCCCGAACCTCAAGCTATGGCTGATTTATTGATTTATTTAGAAAATCTTTCAAAAAACTGACTCTTGGCCAAAATTGATAGTAAGCTAAGACCCATTGAAACTGGGTGGAGAGTGGGACGTGGGAAGTGGGGGAATGGGGAATTTCAACTAAGTAGCTGGTTATAATTAAATTAAAAATGGATTTTAGGTTCGATCCCCCCTGCCCTCCTTGATAAGGTAGGGTTGATTCATGAATCAACCCTACCCTTGATAAGGGGGGTGTCTGATAATTTTTAACGCCTACCTACTT
>NZ_JAPZSO010000032.1:0-2500 GCF_027531715.1 Microcystis sp. LE19-8.1F
GAGTTGGCGGCGGAATGCTACATGCCAGCAAATTGCCGGAATTTAAAAGGCAACATAGCGCAGCCAGTAGAGCCGAATGATATATCGAGAACATGGCGATACTTTATCAGTTTGGTTGTTTTGTTGCTACCAAGCCTATAACACAAAAAAGCCCCGCATGTGCGAGGCTGGTTCGAAGAATTTGGGTGCGGGGGTGAACCTACGACCTTCAGGTTATGAGCCTGACGAGCTGCCGGGGGGCGATTACCCCCCAAACGCAAAAAAGCCCCGCAAAAGCGAGGCTGGTTCGAAGAATTTGGGTGCGGGGGCAGGATTTGAACCTACGACCTTCAGGTTATGAGCCTGACGAGCTACCGGGCTGCTCCACCCCGCGTCAAAGGTGTTCGCATGTATACAGATATAACATGCAAAGGAAGGTCTGATCTGACATCGTCTGGAAAGGAAGGTGCTTTGAACAAGATACCAAGTGCATTCGGCAGACCCGGCAGCGACCTACTCTCCCGCGCCTTAAGACGCAGTACCATCGGCCCTGGGGGACTTAACGACCGAGTTCGGGATGGGATCGGGTGGGGACCCCCCGGCATAGCCGCCAGGTCGGCGGAATGCACTCGTATCTTATTGTCTGACATCGTCTGGTTTGGCACATATATGTGCTTATGAACGGCGCAATCTTCACTGCGCATGAGATCGTAGGATCAAGCGATTGAGCGATTAGTACCAGTCAGCTTCAACCCTCGCGGGTCTTCCACACCTGGCCTATCAACGTGATGGTCTATCACGGCTCTCAATGAGACCTCGTTTTTAGGTTAGTTTCCCGCTTAGATGCCTTCAGCGGTTATCTAGTCCATACTTAGCTACCCAGCTGTGCCGTTGGCACGACAACTGGTCCACCAGAGGTATGTTCATCCCGGTCCTCTCGTACTAGGGACAAATCCTATCAAGTCTCGACACCCACGGTAGATAGGGACCAAACTGTCTCACGACGTTCTGAACCCAGCTCACGTACCACTTTAAATGGCGAACAGCCATACCCTTGGGACCTGCTCCAGCCCCAGGATGTGATGAGCCGACATCGAGGTGCCAAACACCGCCGTCGATATGGACTCTTGGGCGGTATCAGCCTGTTATCCCCGGAGTACCTTTTATCCGTTGAGCGATGACCCTACCACGCAGGATCACCGGATCACTATGGCCGACTTTCGTCTCTGCTCGACTCGTCAGTCTCGCAGTCAGGCAGGCTTATGCCATTGCACTCAACGACCGATTTCCGACCGGTCTGAGCCTACCATCGCGCGCCTCCGTTACACTTTGGGAGGCGACCGCCCCAGTCAAACTGCCCGTCATACAGGGTCCCGGATCCCGATAAGGGACCGCGGTTAGACGCCACCGAAAATAAGGGTCGTATTTCAAGGGTGGCTCCACCAGGGCTGGCGCCCCGGCTTCAAAGCCTCCGACCTATCCTACACATACGTTCGATAGCGCCACTGTAAAACTGCAGTAAAGGTTCACAGGGTCTTTCCGTCTGGCCGCGGGAACTCCGCATCTTCACGGAGATTTCAATTTCGCTGAGTCTATGGTGGAGACAGTGGGGAAGTCGTTACGCCATTCGTGCAGGTCGGAACTTACCCGACAAGGAATTTCGCTACCTTAGGACCGTTATAGTTACGGCCGCCGTTCACCTGGGCTTCAATTCAGAGCTTGCACCCCTCCTCTTAACCTTCAGGCACTGGGCAGGCGTCAGACACTATACGTCGTCTTGCGACTTCGCAGTGCCCTGTGTTTTTGATAAACAGTCGCAACCCCCTGGTCTGTGCCACTCTCCCTTGGTTGCCCAAGAAAGAGTCTCCCTTCTTCCGAAGTTACGGGAGTAATTTGCCGAGTTCCTTCACCATAGTTCTCTCAAGCGCCTTGGTATGCTCTACCTGACCACCTGTGTCGGTTTCGGGTACGATCTAATGCTGGGGCTATTTCCTGGAACTCCCAGGCTGCCAACTCAATCCGATAAGAGTTGACAACTTTCGGCGTTCGTCACCACCAGCTGGCCCACGAATATTAACGTGGTTCCCATCGACTACGCCTTTCGGCCTCGCCTTAGGGGTCGGCTAACCCTGCGCAGATTAGCTTTACGCAGGAACCCTTGGTCTTTCGGCGAGAGGGTCTCTCACCCTCTTTATCGCTACTCATGCCAACATTCTCACTTCCGATACCTCCAGTGTCCATTACCAGACACCTTCACTGGCTTACGGAACGCTCCGCTACCGCTTCATCAAAGATGAAACCCCGAGCTTCGGTAAATGGCTTAATCCCCGTTACATCTTCGGCGCAGGTTCGCTTGACCAGTGAGCTGTTACGCTTTCTTTAAATGATGGCTGCTTCTAAGCCAACATCCTGGTTGTCTAAGCAAACCCACATCCTTTCCAACTTAGCCATTATTTGGGGACCTTAGCTGCGGGTCAGGGTTGTTTCCCTCTTGACGACGGACGTTAGCACCCGCCGTCTG
>NZ_JAPZSO010000234.1:0-25001 GCF_027531715.1 Microcystis sp. LE19-8.1F
TCTAAAAAGGCGTAGAAAAGAGCGGCTACTGTGGGAGAGTAGTATCCATGCCTCTAGGAAAGGCAGTTCTTCTCCTTCTCTGCTGCCCCAGGAGAGTCCTTCCACAGAGTCAATGCCACTGGCGGCTTGACATCCCCCCCCTGAACGGTTACATTTATTTTTGGTAGTTTAAAAACGACAAAAATAAATATTAAGTTGCATAAAATATCTAAATAAACCATTTAATTGATTATTATTCATTCTTAATTCTCCTGATTACTGACTACTGGCTACTGACTCCTAACCAACCACAAAATTTTTGATTTTTACAAGAGTTATTATGACTTTGAGACTGAAACAAATTCGCTTAACTAATTGGAAATGTTATCCCAGTCAAAATATTACTTTTAACCTGCATCCCGACAGAAAAATTCAGATCATCTTCGGTAATAATGGCCACGGTAAAACTTCTCTGATGACGGCGATTTTATGGTGTCTCTATGGGGTAGATATTGTATCTAAAGAGACTCTGAAAACCTATTTTTATCGAGGTAAGGATGATTCTTCACCGGCAAGAGAAATGCGGGTAGAATTAAATTTTACTAGAAACGAGAAAAATTACTTTATCAGTCGCACAGCGAAATTAAAAGTTAATGGTAGCACTTCTTATCCCAGCGTAGAGGAAGCATTATTTTATGAAGATGGAACCATGAGAAGTAACTCTAGGGAATATATCGAAGCATTGCTTCCTAAATCTATTCGAGATTTTTTCTGTTTTGATGGCTTAAAAATTGAACAATATACCCAGATAACCCAAACTAAAGAAGCAAAAGAAGCAATTGAAAAAGTTTTGGGTATCCCTGAATTAAGAAATCTGCGCGATGATACAGAAAAAGCCTTGCAAGAATTAGAAAACCGTTTCAATAAAGCAGAGGGAACCAGTCAAGCTTTAAAAGATAAGAGAAAACAATTGCGAGAATTAGAAGGAGACCTTGACCTTCAAAAAGGTCAGCTTAAAAATGCTAAAGATGAGGAAAAAAATGCTAAAATTATCCATCATGATGCTCAAGAAAAAGCCGCACAGATTGAAGGTTTACGAGAAAAACAAGAGGAAATTCATGACTTAGAGAAAAAGCGTATCGGTTTACAAACTCAGTTAAATAACCTACAAAAGTCTATCGATTCTTGGTTAAAAAAAGCTTCGATACCTTTGCTGATTAACTTTGTGCAGGAAATGGCTGACGATTTGCAAGTTACTAGCTTAAAAAGCACTTATAAAACTAATTCTACAGCAGTTTTAAAAGCAATACTTGACGATGAAAGCTGTCTATGTGGTCGTTGTTTAGATCAAAATTCTCGTAACTTTATCCTGCAACGAATTGCCGAACTAGAGTCCTTAGAAGTGGACAACGCCACCAGAATAGAAAAAGACCAACTTAGAATTTATTTACAGGGAATTATCCGAGATAATGCCAAATTTAGCAATTATAGTCAATTGCTTTTACAAAGAGATCGTTTAGAAGAAGAAATCGAAGAAATTAATCAACATATTAAACAGCTAAAACAGGAAAACACGGGAATAAATCAAGACTCGGTAAGGGATATTTGGCGAAAAGTTGACGAATCGGAACGAAAAGTTAAGGAGATTGAAGAAAGTATCGAACGCTTGCAAAAGGACATTGAAATCAAAGAAAAGCAATTAGAACATTTACGCAAAGAAGTGGAAATTTTAGCTAGTGAAAATCAAACCACATTGATGTTATCTAATCAGGTTAAAATGGCCAGAGGTTTAAAAAATGCCACTAACGAATTAATCGAATGGCATATCGATAATTCCCAAAAAATGATTAATAAAGTAACCAGCGATCGCTATTTACAAGTAACCAACAAACCGGAGGAATATAGAGGAGTAGAAATCACTCCCGAATACACTTTAGGAATCCGTACTATCACAGGAAAATTATTAAATCCCGATGTTTTAAGTGCGGGAGAAAAGGAAGCTTTAGCTTTTGCTTTTATCACAGGTTTAAATCAAATAACCGATACTTATGTTCCCCTAATTATGGATACACCTTTTGGACATTTAGACAAAGAACATCAAAAAAATATTATTAACTCTCTCCCTAATTTACACTCCCAAGTAATTATTTTAGCCACGGATCGCGATCTTCCCGATCCACTTTTAAATCTGCTGCTCCCCTATACTACTGATATGTTCAAAATACACCGTTTGGCTGCCGATGAAGATGCTTCCGTGATTGAAGTGATGGAGAATTACTAATGCAGAGAATCGATGACAGTTTGAAGATTTATGCCTCGGAAACTTCCAGAAATTATCTACAGCGACTAAAAGATGATAAAACCTTTGAGCGCATGGTAGATGCCTATTTATTCGCCGCTGCTTTTGCCATTAAACAAGACTTCAGTATCTACGGAACCACTCTGAGTAATCGACAAGATTTAATTGCTATTAGCCAAATCGATAAAGAAGTTATTTTAGCTTTAACCGCGGGAATTTATATTATCTGTAAAAAGAATTCCTATCCTCAACCCAGCGACGGCAAAGAAGTTTTAGATAAGATCTGTCAATACGCAGAAGTGGGATTAAGGGAATTAAAAGAACGCTGGCAAGGCAAAGTCAGCAATCAAATTCAAGCTGATATTGAGAGAATTATCAATAATCTCTGAAATTCTCTCCATCTAACTATCTTTTTTAGCGATAACGACAAATTACATTCTTTCCACACTGCCAAAAAAGACGGGTTCCACGCGAATAGCGACGATACTAGCCGGACGTAAAACCATATATTCCCCTTGGATATTTCTGATCGGAACATTGATAAAATCCTGGGAATCGGCTTTCGGAACTAATTCGTTACTGTACCACTTTTGAAATTCTTGGATAGTCAAAAAACGGACCTCCTCGCGATGTCCACTGCTTAAGAACAAATGTACGGCGTACTCGTCAGCTTTTCTACTCATTTTTTTTAACTAATCAGATTGAATTTTTGTAATAAAGTTGCCATTAAAGGCGGAAAGGTGAGACGCAATTCGCTAGGATCCGAGAAAATTAATTTTTGGTAGCTTGGCAGGTCAAAAGCCAGTTTACCCTTTAATTCCGCTCGATTTTGATAGGTTAGCAGAATTTGTCCGCCCTGTTTACAAGCGATCGCATAACCTAATTCTACACCCACTAGGGGACTGGGCAGTAATTCCGTTTCCTTTTGACTAATCGCCGTAGCATCGGCGATAAATAATAAACTTTTGCGGATTTTGCGTAATTGACTATCACTCAATCTGGTGACATTGCCCTCAGTTCGGGGCGTTTCTTCGATGGTTAAGGGCAAACGGGAGCGTTTATTGAGATTTTCGACGGTTTCGGTCAAAACTGTTTTTAAAGCGGTGCTAGAGTCCTTAAATTGGCTTTGGGAGCTAAAATAAATGACGGGATCCAACCAAGCGCTGAGGTCCTGTTTAGTAAAGTAAATTTCTTGGGAAATCAGGTCAATATTCGAGATGACGTAACCGCCACTACCTTCGAGGTAAAATTCCACCCTTTCCCCTTCTAGATAGCGTTGGAACCAGACAGAACCCTGTATTGTCAGACTATCATCGAGAAAATCGGCTCTTAAACCCGATTTTAAGAGACTATTGCGACTTAAGCGCAAGTCGTGGGGACGTTTGACAACCTCGCGGATAGGTTCGTATTTGTCCAGATACCAAGCTTTCAGAGCGATGATGGCCATAGGTGTGGCGATTAAAGACACTCACCCATTTTAGCAGTAAGCACCGATATCCTCTCCACATTCATCGGCCAGGTAAGAAAGAGCGCGAAATCTTAACATCATCAGGTTTTCGTAGAGGGGATTTAGCTTGCAAAGGGGCGGAATCTCTAGAATTGTCTGGTTAAATAGGGTAATTTTCCGCGCAAAGGGACATTGAGCCGGAATTAGACGACAAATCTGATGGGCTAGTGCGGGTGTATTGATTTCTAGGCGATCGATTCGTTGCCGCAGGGGTTGCCATAAATCCCATTTTGGTTGCGGTGACGGGTTTTTCCGATTGCCTTTCGACCAAGGGGCAATCCAATTAGACAAAATTATTTTATTTGTGGTATAATCTGATACATCAGCATCAGCCATAGCCTTACCTTCTATTGATTGACTCATAAGGTTCTATTTGAGATTACGACAGGGCGAATACTCTTTCCCGAAAATCCTCTAGGACGTTCCGACATTTGACCGCTTTAACAATAACATCTCTGGGATAATAGGTGTGGCTTATTGCGTCAGCGGCCCAGATGCGGGAGTAAGCTGTTAACTATCTAAATTACTCGTTAAGACTGTCTATGAGCGAGCAGGGAGCAGGGAGAGGAAGTCTGAGCATTTGTACTAACTTCCCATCTCCGAGTTATCACCTGAAAGCGAATAGGCAACAGACGACAATAAGATAACGTCACGAGTGAGTTTAACTAGATTAATCTCTAAGCTTCGCCCAAAGATATTGGCTCTGATTAGAGCTATTTCTAGGTTAGCAAAAACTCAGGTTTTTTCACGTCAGCATAGGACATTTTTTCGGTGTATAAAATAGCACCTACTTTTGTCAAAGATACGCAATCCAAGGTGTGGGGTGTAGGGTGTGACCCCCCCCAACCCCCCCCGACATCGGGGGGGCAGGGGGGGTGTGGGGTGTAGGGTTTAGGGTGTGGGGTGTAGGGTGTGGGGTGTGGGAATTATGAATTATCAATTATCAATTATAAATTGGGTAGTTTTTTGCTGTGAATAGTAAACGGTGAACTGATAACTGATAACTGATAACTGATAACTGATAACTGATAACTGATAACTGATTACTGATAACTGATAACTGATTTACATTCTTTCCAAAACGGGGATTCCCAGGAGAGATAAGCCTAATTTTAGGGTTCTTGCCGTTAAATCACACAGAACTAAACGAGAGGTTTTAATCGGTTCTGCCGCTTTAAGAACGGGACAATTCTCGTAGAAACGATTATACTTTTTACTGAGTTCATAAAGATAATCACATAAACGATTGGGTAATAAATCCTCTTCCACGGCCCTAATTACTTCCGGAAGTTGCAGTAATTGTTTAGCCAGAATTAATTCGCTTTCATCCTTGAGAATTAGCGGTGAATTGGCACTTAAATCCTGAAAATTAATACCACCTTCGCGACTGATACTCTGGACTCTAGCGTAAGCGTACAGCATATAGGGGGCGGTGTTGCCTTGCAGATTGAGCATTTTGTCGTAACTGAAAACGTAGTTACTATGGCGATTTTGGCTGAGATCGGCGTATTTAACGGCACTTAAACCGACAGTTTCGGCAGTCTTAGCGATAAAATCGCCGGTTTCTTCTCTTTCCTCGCTCGCCAGTCTTTTTTCTAAGTCAGCTAGGGAACAGGCGATCGCTTGATCGAGTAATTCTTGTAATTTTACCGTCTCCCCGGAACGAGTTTTTAATTTTTTACCATCTTCCCCTAAAACTAATCCAAAAGCGACGTGAACCACTGCCACATTATCGGGTAAAAATCCCGCTTTTTTAGCCACCTGAAATACTTGGGCAAAATGGTTGGCTTGTCCAGCATCGGTGACATAAATTATTCTTGCGGCTTTATCTTGCTGAACTCGATAACAAATTGCCGCTAAATCGGTGGTAGCGTAATTATAACCGCCGTCGGATTTCTTGACAATTAGGGGCAAAGGATCACCCTCTTTGTTGGTAAAACCATCGAGAAAGACGCATAAAGCGCCGTTGTCTTCTGTTAGCAATCCCTGTTGATCTAATTCTTTGATTACTGCCTCAAGGTAGGGATTATAAAAAGATTCACCCCTTTCGGTTAGTTTTATATCGAGAATATCATAGATTTTCTGAAATTCCCGTCGTGATTGTTGACAAAGTAACTGCCATGCTTGACGACTTTGAGGATCACCCGACTGTAATTTTACTACGGCTTGGCGGGCAGTTTCTTTAAAGTTTTCGTCTTCATCAAAACGAATTTTGGCCTTTTTATAAAAGCTAACCAAATCCCCCAAATCGAGAGCATCTGCTTGGGTTAAAGCGCTAGGATAAGCTTCTTGTAGATAGGTGATTAACATCCCGAATTGAGTACCCCAATCCCCGACGTGATTAAGACGAATTACTTGATGATGACGAAATTCCAAAATCCGAGCAATACAATCACCAATTATAGTCGATCGCAAGTGGCCAACGTGCATTTCTTTGGCAATATTGGGACTGGAAAAATCGACAATAATTTTTTGACTGGGGTTAGCAGCGGCAACTCCTAAACGGTTGTCAGTAATTAGGTCTTTTAATTGGGTTTCTAGATAACTGGGTTTCAGGGTAAGATTGATAAAACCGGGTCCGGCAATTTCGGGGGGTTGACAGAGATCATCTATCTCTAGATTTTTTAGTAAAGTTGCCGCCACTTCCCGGGGTTTTTGTTTTAATTCTTTGGCTAAAGAGAGGGAAATATTACATTGATAATCGCCAAAACGGGGGTTACTAGCGGCCACAATTAGGGGATCGGTAGCGGCGAAGTTTTCCCCAAAGGATTTAACTAGGGATTGGGAAAAACGTTCTTTTATTTGTTGGATAATGGCAGTCATAGAGAGAATTTAGCAATGAATGTTAGAAATCTATGGGTAATGAGGAAATTTATCTTGCTCTCATCTTGAATAGAATTGAGCCGGACGGGGTATTATGTCCATTTTCTTGGTACATTATAAGCATCAAATTTAGTATCTTTACTAATTAGAATTAGCGATCTGTTTAGAGATTGAGCAATTAGCATTATATCAAATGGATCACGGTGATGCAAGGGTAAAGTACAAATTTTTAGAGTATCAGAAAATGATATAGACAGTAAGGTTATATCTGATGCTTCTAGTTTAGTTTCAATGGTTTCATAACTTTTTTGTAGGGCTAACTTACCTAAATTTAACTTAATCGCGATTTCCCAGAGACTAACAATACTGACATAAACTTCAGGAGCAAAATCAATTTCCTCCCGAAGATTATTAGGCAAGTTAGAATCGTTTTCAGTTAACCAGATGAAAGTATGGGTGTCCAGAAGAAAAGATGTCATCACATATATTCCTGAAAATCTTCCAAAGACTGATCAAAGTCATCGGACAAAGGTAAGCTAAATGTACCTTGTAAAATTCCTGAACGACGTTTCCTAAGAGAAGGTTTCTCTATAATAACATCTGATTGATAATTGGCCATCAAATATTCAGCATAGTGAAGCAGCTCTATTTTTAAGAACTCTGGCATTGCTTCGACAGTTTCTAAGATTTTTGTGTCTATATTCATAGGTTTGGGATACTTAATTTGAGCTAATTCTTACTAATTACTTATTCCTTAACCAATAAAACCACGGCATAAACTGCGATACCTTCTTCTCGTCCTACCGGTCCCAATTGTTCGTTAGTAGTGGCTTTAATTCCCACCTGTTCCGGATTAATCTTGAGAGTTGCTGCTAACTTGGCTCGCATCGCAATAAGGTGGGGTTTCATTTTCGGTTTTTCGGCGATAATTACCGAATCAATATTATTAATCTGCCAACCTTTATCGATAATTAACTGATTAACTTGCTCTAATAATTTTAAACTATTCGCCCCTTGCCATTGCGGGTCTGTGGGGGGAAAATAATGACCGATATCGCCTAAACTAAGCGCCCCCAGCATGGCATCCATAATAGCGTGGGTTAAGACATCGGCATCACTATGACCCAATAAACCCACAGTATGGGCAATTTCTACTCCTCCTAAAATTAAAGGTCTTCCTGTTACCAATCGGTGGATATCGTAGCCGTTACCAATACGAATATTCATAGAGCAGTCTCCTTGAAGTTATATTAATTATTTTAT
Organism: Microcystis sp. LE19-8.1F; assembly: GCF_027531715.1. Taxonomy (NCBI): domain Bacteria; kingdom Bacillati; phylum Cyanobacteriota; class Cyanophyceae; order Chroococcales; family Microcystaceae; genus Microcystis; species Microcystis sp. LE19-8.1F. The sequence goes on from NZ_JAPZSO010000234.1 coordinate 7,872, forward strand.
CGCAAAAGGGAACGGGAAACGGGGAAATATTTTCCCTGACTTGTCCTTATTAGCTAATTAGCTAGGAAGGATGAACTATTCTGCTGAAGTTTTTTGCAGTGCAATGAAAGCTTATAGCGTTTTTCACTCTGCTGAGGTACAAAAGTTATGGGTTTTAGGCAAAAGGCAACAGGCAAAAGGCAAAAGGGAAGAAAAATAGGTGTACCTCACTAGCTTAGGAAACGCTATATACTAAATTGATTTTTGATAGTATCATTAACTGCCAATCCAACTTTAAAAACCCACTTGCCACTTGCCACTTCCCACTCTATACTTGTTAAATAAGATTTAGTATAACTCGATCGCTGTTAAAATTGCGGTAGAATCAGGAGAGCTAATTTGCTATAACCAGTCCAGAAGAGCCAGATTACTAAAAATTGACCAGTTTTTTGTGGGAACTGGGAAAATTAACAGCTAATCTGGGACAAGACGAGCTAAAAGCAGCAGAGAGCAACAATCAATGTCTAAAAACTCTATACCTCGAATCGAAAATCTGCGCGTGCAAAATTACCGAGCTTTACAGGACTTAGAATTAAAAAGCATTACTCCTTTAACCGTTTTTCTCGGTCCTAATGGGAGCGGAAAATCTACCATATTTGATGTCTTTGCTTTCCTCTCTGAATGTTTTACTGTTGGTTTAAAAAAAGCTTGGGACAGACGGGGAAGATTTAAAGAATTAAGAACCAGAGGACAAGAAGGTTACATCATTATCGAATTAAAATATCGAGAAAAATTGGCATCACCTTTAATTACCTATCATTTGGCTATTAATGAAGCTAACAATCGCCCTTATGTTGCCGAAGAATGGTTACAGTGGAGACAAGGAGCGAAGGGCAAACCTTATCGCTTTTTAGACTTTAAAGAAGGGGGAGGAATAGTGGTTAGTGGAGAAAATCCCAAACCAAAAGATAAACGAATCTCTGAACGATTAGACTCCCCGGAATTTTTAGCTGTTAGTACCCTCGGACAATTGGCCAAACATCCCCGGGTTAGTGCTTTGCGTCGTTTTATCACAAGTTGGTATCTTTCCTACTTAACCGCAGATAATACTCGCACTCAACCAGAAGCAGGAGCGCAAGAAAGATTATCGCCAACTGGTGACAATTTACCTAATGTTATTCAATATTTAAAAGAAGATCATCCTCAACGATTAGAATCTATTTTACAAACCCTTTCTCGTCGAATTCCTAGATTAGAAAAAGTAGAAGCATCTATTATGCCGAATGGACAGCTTTTACTTCAAATTAAAGACGCACCTTTTCAAGAGCCAATTCTTGCCAAATTTGCCTCCGATGGCACTTTAAAAATGTTGGCTTATTTAACTATATTATACGATCCAAGCCCTCCGCAATTACTGGGAATAGAAGAACCAGAAAATCATCTTCATCCCCGTTTATTACCTGAATTAGCAGAAGAATGTCGGGCAGCGACCGCAAGTACACAATTAATGGTAACAACTCATTCTCCCTTTTTTGTAGATGGTTTGAAACCAGAGGAGGTTTGGGTACTTTATCGAGATGAAAATGGTTTTACTCAAGCTAAACGTACTTCAGCAATGCAAGGAGTTAAGGAATTTATTCAAAATGGTGCTTTGTTGGGTCAATTATGGATGGAGGACTATTTTGATGTGGGGAATCCTAGCATTTAAATTTAATGGCAAAGGAGGAAAAAAGTGCATCTTGAATTTTTAGTTGAAGAATTTTCTACCCAAGAATGTTTAAATCAAATTTTACCTAAAATATTATTTGAGAATGTCACCTATAAAATTCATGTCTTTCGAGGTAAATCCGATTTAATCAAAAAACTACCGGAGCGATTAAAAGGCTATCAATGCTGGATACCCGATGATTATCGAATCATTATTCTTGTAGATAGAGACAATGAAGATTGTCAAATGCTCAAAGAAAAGTTAGAAAATATTGCCCAACAAACAGGACTGATCACCAAAACGATTAGTGAAGATAAAAAAACATTTCAGGTGTTAAATAGAATTGCTATAGAAGAACTAGAAGCTTGGTTTTTTGGTGATATTCAGGCTATAGTCTCAGCCTATCCCAAAGTTTCTACTAATGTGGGACAGCAAGCAAAATACAGAAAACCCGATGAAATTACGGGCGGAACTTGGGAAAACTTAGAAAAGATACTTCAAAAAGCTGGGTATCATCGAGGAGGTTTAGAAAAAGTGAAAGCAGCCCGAGAAATTTCTCAATTTATGACTCCTGCTCATAATTGTTCTCCTAGTTTTCAGATTTTTTATCAAGGTTTATTGGCGATGATTAGCTAAGGATATTTAGGAAAGTAAATGATGAAACTGCTAGATCACTGTCAAGGATAAATCGATTTTTAACTGTTGAATAAATTGTTGCATAATTGTTCACAATTCGGTGTTTAACTATAGCGTTTCCGAAGCTAGTGAGGTACACCTATTTTTCTTCCCTTTTGCATGAGTGCCTAAAACCCATAACTTTTGTACCTCAGCAGACTGAAAAACGCTATAAATCTTATTGAAAAAGAACGTAGGTTGGGCTTCGGCCGTGAGCTTTTGCCGAACGGTTGAAGCATGAAACCCAACGCTCTCCCGATTCTGCCGCACTCCGAGTTTTTTCTTGGGGATAATCTCCTAACTTCTGACCATCTACTGTCGATTACCGCAAAGGATAGCCATTTATTCTATCAGAATGAGAAGATTTAATTATGATAACACTTGTGACTATATTTTTCACTGCCTTGCTGGCAGTTACGGATTTTACTTACCAAGTTTTGATTCATTTTCCCATACAAATCCTCAATTTTTTGGGGTCGTTGCTGTCCTATGGAGTAATCGGACTGATAATTTTCGTCCTAGTGTGGATTGTGGGTGACTGATTTCTCGGTAGAAAAAAATGAGAGAATCAGCCTTAGCCAATTCTCCCCAATTTAAGCCAACTTTTAGTTTTTACTGTTCACTAGCCACTGCTTGGGGTTGTCCTTGCGGTTGGAATTGGAACATGGAATAAACCACATTGCGACGGATATCAATCATCATTTCTAAAAACATCTCGTAGCCTTCCTGTTTATACTCAATTAGGGGGTCTTTTTGACCGTAACCGCGTAAACCAATCGACTCGCGTAAAGCTTCCATCGCTTGCAGGTGTTCGCGCCATAACATATCGATTTGTTGCAGGATAAAATAACGTTCGGCATCACGCATTAAACCGGGACGAATACTATCCACTTGACGTTCCTTAATTTCGTAGGCTTTACGAACTTCTTCGTGTAGGAACATCTTGATATCATTAACACTCATATCCTCGACATCTTTAGCGGTAATATCTGCCAAGAGATAGACGAATTCCTGAGATTTACTAATCAGTTTTTCTAAATCCCATTCTTCCGCCGGCAGTTCGGGATTAACATAAGCCATGACGATTTCATCCATGGTTTTTTCGGCGTATTGCAGCACCTGTTCTTTTAAGTCCATCCCCTCCAAAACCCGACGACGTTCGGCATAAATAGCGCGCCGTTGATTATTCATCACCTCGTCGTATTCAAACACCTGTTTCCGGGCATCATAATAGAAGGTTTCCACTTTTCTTTGCGCGCCTTCCAGGGAACGAGTTAACATTCCCGACTCAATGGGCATATCTTCTTCCACCCGGAAGGCATCCATTAAACCAGCCACGCGGTCGCCCCCAAAAATCCGCAATAAATTATCTTCTAGGCTTAAAAAGAAGCGTGTAGAACCAGGGTCGCCCTGTCTGCCCGCCCGGCCTCGCAATTGGTTGTCAATACGGCGGGATTCGTGGCGTTCGGTCCCGATAACGTGCAGTCCGCCTCTTTCTACTACTTCATCGTGTTCTTTACCCGTGTAATCTTCATAACTTTTGCGAATTAATTTATAGACTTCGCGTAACTTTTGAATAACTTGGTCATCCGTGGGGGCTTTTTCGGCTGCGATAGCGATTTTTTCTTCTACTTCTAATTCCGGTAAACTTTGAGTTCCGTGGGTATCAACGGCAAATTTAACCGCTTCTTTCAGGGCATTTTCTACCTCTTTCGGTAACTCGGTGGGAAAAATTTCCGCCGAGGCACGCCAGTTTTTTTTCTTCTTACCCGGGGCGAATCCTTGCGGGCGATTGCGTTCTCCTAAACTGGGTAAACTAAAGGCCAAATTGTCATCTTCGGGCATAACTAATTTGGGCATTAAATACTCGCGAATTTTCAATCGGGCCATATAGTCGGAGTTACCACCGAGGATGATATCGGTTCCCCGTCCCGCCATGTTCGTAGCAATAGTTACGGCCCCAGCCCGGCCTGCTTGGGCGACGATTTCCGATTCCCTTTCCACGTTTTCCGGACGGGCATTAAGCAAGTTATGGGGAATCTTTCTTTCCTGTAATAACAGCGAAAGCACTTCTGATTTTTCCACACTGGTGGTACCGACTAAAACCGGGCGACCCTGTTCGTGCATTTGTTGACATTCTTCGGCGACGGCGTTCCATTTTGCCTGTTCATTTTTATAGACCACATCGGCTAAATCTTGCCGACGAGAAACGCGGTTAGTGGGGATAATTGTTACTTGCAGGTTATAGACTTTTTCTAGTTCCGTTTCTTCGGTTTTGGCCGTCCCGGTCATGCCGGATAATTTCGGATAGAGTAGGAAAAAGTTTTGATAGGTAATCGTGGCTAAGGTTTGGGTTTCCTGTTGAATTTCTACCCCTTCCTTAGCTTCCACTGCCTGATGTAAACCATCGCCCCAACGTCGGCCCGGTAATACCCGTCCCGTGAACTCATCAACGATAACAATTTCACCACTGCGAACGATATAGTTAACGTCTTTTTTCTGGAGTTCTTTGGCACGAATAGCGTTAGAAATATAGTGCGCCCAGGGATTTTCTTGGTCGTATAAATCGGTGACTTCTAATAGTTCTTCCGCTCTTTTAAAGCCTTCATCGGTCATTAAAACGTTACGGTCTTTTTCGTTAACTTCGTAGTCTCCCGGTCCGTCTTCTACTTCTTGGCGCACTAATTGCTTGGCGATTTCGGCGGCGAGAATATATTTTTCTGTGGGTCGATCGATCTGTCCTGATATAATTAATGGAGTTCTGGCCTCATCAATAAGAATTGAGTCCACCTCGTCGATAACGCAGTAGTTAAAGGGTCTTTGGACAACTTCCCCCATCACTGTAGCCATGTTATCGCGCAGATAATCAAAGCCGAGTTCGCTGTTAGTGGTGTAGGTGATGTCACAGGCATAATTTTTCTTTCTTTCTTCCGGACTCATGCCGGCTTGAATTAGTCCCACACTTAACCCTAAAAAGCGATGTACCTGCCCCATCCACTCCGCGTCACGACGGGCGAGATAATCGTTGACGGTGACGACGTGAACCCCTTTTCCGGTCAATCCATTCAAATAAGCGGGGAGAGTGGCAACTAGGGTTTTTCCTTCCCCGGTTTTCATCTCGGCGATTTGTCCTTTGTGCAGTACCATTCCCCCCAATAACTGCACGTCAAAGTGACGCATCCCTAAGACTCGGATTCCCGCTTCCCGGACAATGGCGAAAGCTTCGGGGAGGATTTCCTCGAGAATCTCCTCTCTTTGCTCATAATTTCTCGCTTTGTCTAATCTTTCCTTAAATTCGCTGGTTTTGCTCCTTAATTCCTCATCGGACAGGTTTTTAATATCCTCTTCCAGCAGGTTGATTTCGGTGACGAGGGGCTGAAATTTTTTAATTTTGCGGGCGTTAGGGTCTCCGAGTAGGGCTTTTAACATAGCAGTTTTTATTCTCTCGCTTCGATTGGCTCTTGGTCTGTGGTGTTAACAATTGTATCACTCTGGTTGAGGCTCTCTTAGGTTCGGTGGGTAAAATGTATTCTAAGATACAGTCCTGTCAGCAAGCGAGTGGAAGGAACCACTCCAGACACAGAGGACACGAAGAATAATACTAAATCTGGTTATTAAAGACTGATTATTTATTCCCCTTTTTCCCTTTTGCATGAGTAGAAAACGGGTTTCTCGGAGAAACCCGTTTTCTGGGCGTTACTCAACGGATTTAGTATAAGAGGGCATCCTTGGGAGTGGAGAATCATTTATCGGTGAACAGGGACTCTTGCCAGTGGGCAAAAATTAATCTTCCGAACTTGTTATGCTAAATTCGTAATTGATTTAAGGCAAGAGGCAAGAGGCAAGAGGCAAGGGGCAAGAGGCAAGGGGCAAGAGGCAAGAGGTGGTTAGATATGTGTAATTAATTTTGCTTAGTTACTTAAGAAAACAAAGGAGTTTTAAATGTCTGAAATTAAAGATTTTAAAGAATTAATAATCTGGCAAAAAGGAATGGATATTGCCGAAAGATGCTATTATTTGACTAAATCTTTTCCCAAGGAAGAACTCTATGGTATGGTGCAACAGATTAGAAAAGCATCCGCATCTATTCCCGCCAACATTTCTGAAGGTTATGGGATGCGAAGTTCAGGAGACTATGCGAGATTTCTCAACATCTCTCAAGGCTCAATTAATGAGCTTCAAACACATTTAATCCTCTGTCAAAGAGTAGGGCTTTGCGAGGAAAAACATATTAAATCAATCATTTCTCTACTCCTAGAAGAGACCCGAATGATTTCTTCTCTTCTTAAAAAACTAAATTCTTAAAATATAGCGTTTCCTAAGCTAGTGAGGTACACCTATTTTTCTTCCCTTTTACCGTTCGACTTTAAGCTCACGGCCGAAGCCTCTTGCCTTTTGCCTAAAACCCATAACTTTTGTACCTCAGCAGACTGAAAAAAGCTATATTTTGCCTTTTGCCTTTTGCCTTTTGCCTTTTGCCTTTTGCCTCTCCCAATATGTAGCCTATACTCAACGGATTTAGTATTAATCTTCTCTCACCGGTGGCTTAACTAAAGGGGAAACCACCATATTTATTGATAATTATATCTATAGTTTCCATAATTGCGATCGATTCGCCCAAAATGGAGATAATTTGTTGATAATGTTCTAGGTCGTCGTAGCTAAGGTGGCGACCTTTGCGGTCTTTTAGCCACTTCTGACACACTTGATAACCGCCGATATAAAAGTTCCAAATTTGGGGCGGAATCCCCGCAAAATACTGGTCAGAATTAATCGAAATTTGTTGTTTATTTTCGTTATATTTCACCTGTTCGACTAGATTAGAACCCGCCACGGGATAGCTACTAATTTCTTTTCCCGTTGCTTTCATCAGGTGTAACTGTACTAATCTGTCACCTTTTTTGACTAATTCCCAGAATAATTCTTGATTACTGGTGAGAGGAACACGAGGAAAGTCTATTTTTAAAAATTCGGCGTAACGTTGGCGATATTGGGGAGAGTGAAAGACGGCATAGATATAGTTAAAAATGTCTTCCGGTCCAAAGGTTTTCTTTTCGTCTCCTTTGCCATCACTGATAAATTCTAATTCAAGTTTTGCCGAAAGTTCCTTAATAAATTCTGGTGCTAGATTGGGACGGCGACCATTTGGCGAGTTGGTTGGTTCTGTTTCAAATAGGGTTGGGGTATTGGTTGGGTAAAGATAGAGGGGGAAAACATTAGATCCATCTTTTATTTCTACAAAGACAGCAGGAGTCGGAGTGTCAGACACTATAGAATGATTCCAAAAATCTAGCCTAGTTTGTCTAACTGTATTTATACATAAATTTTCTTTTCCCAAGACATGATCGATTAACTCTCGTCTAGGTCTGTCCATGATCAAATCACTATAATAACAATAACGCTGGTCAAAAGGACGATAGAGACAAGTAGTTATTTTATTTTGCCATTGGTCATCTAAACGAATTGATTGACGAACTCTATTTAATTTCCAATCTCGGTTATCTTTAATATCATACTTAGTAGTATAATCTTCATTAGAAAGATTATTTTCTCTTAGTTCTTGAAATCTTTTAGTTATCTTATCTTTGTCAAAATCTATAGCAAAATTATCTCGGTGAGTCTGAAATCCTAAGACATTCACTGACATTATCTGATTAATCTTCCAAAATTGATCGTATTCCGAGCGCAGATTAATATTCTGAGGTTTAAATAGATAAAAAGGAGAATCAGGTTTTAATTCTTGCCAAGAAGTAGAATAAAGATCATTTTCCTCTAACCAATGATACTTACCACCGACAATAACTTGATTCTCAATCATCTCTCTTTTGCCCCATAAATCAGCATGATAAACTTTAGCTAAATTTGAAGAACTATTGTGATATTTAATAAAAATACCAATAGCTACACCTTGCTGAATATCAAACACATTTTGATCCGGTGAACCGTCGGGACAAACTTCTTTTTTCTTACTATTGCCGTGTAAATCGAGAATATAAATATCATCAAAAGTTTTTAATAAACTTTGACGCATTCCCCGAAAAGTTGGGTTATCCAGATAACCATGATTAGTAACAAAAGCTAAAATTCCATAACCAGTTTTCTCGATGCGCCATTGACTAAAGCGAATAAATTTAACATAATCATCATTTAACCATTTAGGATTTTTTTCGCCTAAAGGTTGCTCATCTACTTCAAAATAACTAGCAGTTTTTTCTCCAGAAATAATATCTTTTCCCTTCAATAATTCCTTAATCCATTCTCCTGTATTTACGGAATGTCCAGAGTAGGGAGGATTACCAATAATCACCATAACAGGATGTTCTTGCTTAACACCTTGCGCTGACTCTGCTTCATCGCGAATGCGATTTAAAAACCCATCAGCAGGGGGAATTTGAAAAGCTTCCTGTAGGGTGTTTGTGAGATAGATTCCCAAGCGTTCATCGGCACTAAAATCATAGCCTAATTCCTGAAGTTGTAAACCTAATTTCATGTGTGCTACGGTGTAGGGAGCCATCAGTAATTCAAACCCAAAGAGACGGGGTAATAAATGTTTACTGACATAACTAGACCACATCCCTTTCTGTTGACGAAAACTGTCATAGATATGGTCAATAACAGAGTGTAAAAAAGTGCCAGTTCCCACAGCAGGATCGAGAATCAAAACTTGGTGAACTTCCTGAGTTTCTTGGCTATTATTAGGATTTTTAATCGTAATTTTTTTGGCATCGGCCAAACCTTTAGGAATCTGAAACTTATTTTTTAGAATATAGTCCACACTGCGAACCATGTAAGAAACCACGGGTTCAGGGGTATAATAAACCCCCCTAGACTCACGCATTTTACTATCGTATTCGGCTAAAAAAGTCTCATAAAAGTGAACCACAGGATCCTGCTTGCGCGTGCGTTTTCCAAAGCTGCTAAGAATACCATCCATGTCGGTTTGTTGTAAAATAGTGGCTAGAGTATCCACGGCCCAAGTAATCCGCTCATCTAATTCTGTACCAGCAATTTGATGAAAAATTCCCCGCAAAAAAGGGTTAGTTTTCGGTAGTCGAAATGCTGCCGTTTCCCTGGAAAAAGAACTTATTTGATCCGTATTACAGCGTGCTGCGAATAAACCATAACAGATTGTTTGTGCATACATATCCGCGAACTGCGCTTCATTGAGATCACTAATTAAAACTCGTTGAAAAGATTGCAATTGTTGCCGCAACATTCCCCCGCAATCTTGATCTTTTAAAGCTTGGCCGATTGCATCTCGAATTAACTGCGCTAAAGCGGCCATTTTTTTCGCTAATTCTCGCGGTGTTGTTATCTGAATAACTTTTGAGAGGAAAAATTGACAGAACAATTGTTCTACTTGCAAAATACCCTGGGAATCAGGTTTAATTTGCTTTTTTTGATTAAGACTTGCCACGGCAGCTGATAGACGCAATTCTCCCGATACATACCAACGAAATTCTAAATGATCGGTGATAATTAAATTACCCAAAGCCTGTAAATAACGTTTTATTTGGGGAGTATTTTCAACCTTTTTGAGAGAAGTTCCGATATCTTTTGCTTCCAGATGACCAATTTCTACCATACCCTGATTAATCACAAAATCCGGAGCGCCACAAGCAATCCTTTTGGGTTCATTGAGAGCTTGTAGGTTATTATTTAGGGATTCAATTAATTTTTTTAAAGCAGGACGATAACTGTGTTCTGTGGCGTTACCCTGTTGATAAATGCCTGTGATTTCCTCTAGATATTTTGGCAGTGAGTTACTCATTATCGTTGCGACATACAAACGTTCTTCTATAGATAAAATATAACCTCATTTGCCCCCAATGTCCACTGCCCTCATCCTACTTTATGGCTGCATCTGACATTTGCAGAAATACCGACAATGAGCAATTATCAGTGATTCTTGAATTATCACAGATATATCAGCAGCTGCCTGTAAGCATCCCACCGAAAAGCTAATGCGCGGGGGGTTTGGGGGCGGCACTTCGACAAAGCTCAGTGACCGCGCCACGCCCCCAACGGGGGGTTTGGGGGGTAGAACCCCCCAAAAGCTTGGATTGATTAATAAAGTCGGAAGTAATGCCCAATTTTATCAGAGAGTTTTTGCGTAAAAATCCCAACTTGCTAGATTTACAAAAATAAGATGTACCCTGCTTTATCCCTATCCTCAAGGATACCAAAATTAGCTAAAATGAAATAATAGGCGATAATCTCATCCCAACAACTTCACCAAAATATTAACGATGGTCAAAGCATCATCTCCCTTATCTCTAGAGCATCTCTATCATGTTCCCACCTACACTATAGCCGATACTGCGCGCTATCTCCATATTCCTTTACCCACTCTGAGAACGTGGGTACGAGGACGCACCTACCCGACGTTTCGGCTAAGCTCAACGACCACAAAAAAAGGACAAAAAGAGTTTTTACCCCTCATTCAACGACCTAATCCGAATATTCCGCAACTTTCCTTTACTAACTTAGTGGAAGCGCACGTTTTAAGAGTTATTCGCAAAGTTCATAACATCCCTCTCGATAAAGTTAGACTTGCCCTAGACTATATTAGTGAACAATTTAACACCGATCATCCTCTAGTTCAAAAACAATTTAGTACCGATGGAACTGACCTTTTTATTGAACAATTTGAACATTTAATTAATGCCTCCCGTTCGGGACAATTGACGATGAAACAATTCTTAAATAATCTCTTAACTCGTATTGAATGGGATGAACAAGATATCGCCACACGGCTTTTTCCCACTATCGACATAAATGGGGAAGACTTCAGCAATAAAGTCCTAAAGATAGACCCTAATATTTCCTTCGGACAACCCGTGATCACAGGAACAGGAATTCCCACTAAAGTTGTCACAGAACTTTATGATGCGGGGGACTCTATAGAAGATATTGCCAATGATTATAATTGTCAACCTTGGCAAATTGAAAAAGCGATTTTATTCGAGTCCAATTGGCAAGCGGCATGACCTATCAATACACCTATTTTATCGACCGCGCTTTAGGAAAATCTATCGGTGAAGCTTTGCAAGAAATAGGGGTTAAAATTGAATTTCATCATGCCCATTTTGCCCCAGATGCACCGGATACGGAGTGGCTACCTATTGTTAGTCAAAGAGGATGGATAGTATTAACTAAAGATGTAAACATTGGTAGAAATATTTTAGAAGTTCAACAGATAGCCCGTTATCAGGCTCAAGTATTTGTTCTAGTTTCTGGCAACTTACCTCGTCAAACCATGATTAATATTTTTGTCGAAACAATCGATAAAATCGAAAGAATAACCCAAGATAATTAAGCCCCTTTTATCGCCAAAATTTACCAAGATTTTCAAGTAAAATTGTGGAAAAATAAAAATGAATTAACCAGAATAATAGAAACTATGTAAAACTTATTAAAATATTTTTTATTCAGTAAAAAATTACAGCTAAATTTGTTGACAATATTCTCACCATTACCTTTGATGCAATTGTCGAAATTGTCTGAGCAGTGAACCGGTTCAATCAACTTCTTAATCCCCCCACTTGCTGTTAAATTTATCTCCGTTCACTTCACCCAGGGGAAGGGGGGACTTCTGGCGAGATTTGAGTTAAACTAGAAAGGTTGACTATTGACAAACATCGATCGCACAGGAGTAAATTATGTCTAGAGTCTGTACTATGACGGGGAAAAAGGCCAATAACGCCTATGCGGTGTCCCACTCCCACCGTCGCACCAAAAAATTACAAGAAGCTAACCTACAATGGAAAAGAGTTTGGTGGTCGGAAGGCAACCGTTGGGTAAAACTACGCATCTCCACCAAAGCTATCAAAACCATTGAAAAGAAAGGATTAGCCGTCTTCGCTAGAGAAGTAGGCTTAAACTTGAATTTGTACTAAGCGAGTAGTTCGGAAGTGGAGACGAATCGGCCCTATCGTTGACTCCTCTGCTTTTGATTATTAAGTATTGCAACAGGCCGTGATGTGGGGTGAAAACTACCTTTAAGATTAAAAACTTAAAACGACCTGTTCAGGAGAATTTCAATGTATTCAACCCTATTAATGGCCGCTACCGCCGTGCAAGGTTCCAGCGAATGGAGTCCCAAAGTGGCGATTGTCATGATTATCTGCAATATTCTCGCTATTGCCTTCGGTAAAGCGACTATTAAACAACAAAATGTCGGTCCTGCTTTACCTTCCCCCGCTTTATTCGGTGGTATGGGATTAGGCGCTTTACTGGGTACTACCAGTTTTGGTCATGTCCTCGGCGCCGGTGTTATCCTCGGTCTCTCCCGTCTGGGAGTTATCTAAATATGTTTTGATTTTCTCAATCGGTGGCCAAAAGTCACCGATTTCTTTTGTGAAAAATTCTGGACTATATAAGTAGGTAGGCGTTATACTAAATCCAGTTATTAAAAACTGATTATCTATTCCTCCTATTGCCTTTTGCCTTTTGCCTATCCTTATAAGTAGTCTATACCCAACGGATTTAGTATTAAAAATTATCAGACACCCCCGTTATCAAGGGTAGGGTTGATTCATGAATCAACCCTACCTTATCAAGGGGGGATATAGGGGGGATATAGGGGGGATTTAATTATAACCAGCTACTTAATAAATATGACTCTACCTCAAAAAAATTCTTTTTGGTACGATGAGCGATTTCAGAAGATTTTTCTACAGGTAATTATTCTACTAATTGTCTGCCTAATTTTCTGGTTTTTTGGCCACAATTTAGTGATTAATTTCCAACGCCTACGCTTAAGTTTTGGCTTTGGCTTTCTCTTTGATACCGACCGACCAGCCTCTTTTGCTATTGGTGACTCTCCTATTGCCTACAGTCCCACCGATACCTATTTTCGCGCTCTTTTGGTGGGATTAGTTAATTCCCTCCGCATTATGATTACTGGCATATTTTTGGCGATTAGTCTGGGAATAGTCATCGGGTTAGGTCGCTTGTCGGATAATTGGTTAATTCGTCAGTTAGCAACAATTTATGTGGAAACTATTCGCAATACACCCCTATTATTACAATTATTTTTCTGGTATTTTGCTGTATTTCTGAAACTGCCGAAAATTGAGGAATCTTTAGAGTTTTTTGGCAGGGTATTTTTAAATAACTCAGGAGTCTATTTGCCTTTCCCCGCTAATAGTTTTAGGACATGGTTAGCCTTATTTATCATTGCTTTAGGAATAATTATCTCAGTATTTTTATACCTAAAAAATAAACTTAGTTTATGTCTAACTAGCCTAATACTCCTAGTTATAATTCCTCTAATCTGGGGTTTACAATGGCAAAATCCCCAAGTTAATCCTCTTAATCAAAATATTGACTTTGGTTTACATCTTTCTTCCGAGTTTGCTACTCTCTTAATCGGTTTAACTGTTTATACAGCTGCCTTTATTGCGGAAACGGTACGGGGAGGGATTCAATCGGTTAATCGGGGACAATGGGAAGCAGCTAAAGCCTTGGGATTAAAACCTTTATTAGTGATGAGATTAGTAATTTTTCCCCAAGCTTTGCCAGTGATTATTCCTCCTTTAACTAATGAATGTTTAAACCTGGTTAAAAACTCTAGTTTAGCGATCGCTATTGGTTATAATGATATTTATGCTATCTCTAGTACCATCGCTAATCAGACAGGAAAAGCTCTAGAGATGTTAATAGTAGTTATGGCCACCTATTTATTCTTTAATCTGGTGATTTCTCTGGCTATGAATCAATTAAACCAACGGGTAAAAATTCAGGAAAGATAGGGTGTGTTAGCAAGCGCCTAACGCACCGAATCGCACCAGAATTTAGCGATAAAGTAACTAATGAGCATTAGCAGAATATAAAGCGGTGATAATTGCTGTCACCGCAGGACTAAGACTAGATAAAACTACCACAGAAGCGGTGGCAATGATGATAGTAGTAGCCATTCTCACCATACCATCTGTACCTTTTTGATAGGCATCAAATTTATATTCTAAGCGGTCAACTTTTTGACCAAGTTCTTCTCGCAATTGAATCAACGCTGCTCTGATGTCATCATTACTGGGATTTTCGGGAATTTGCATGACCTTGATTAGCAATCAACTAACAACCGCATACATTATAGCAGTTCTTAGCCATAAATTACAATTTTTTATCAGGAGGAGGAGTCAATCGCCAGCGCACTAAAAAACTATCAATACTTTCTAAACATTCCAAGTCATCTTTAGGTAAATAAGAATCTTTTGACAAGAAAGAAAAAGCCTGCTGAAACTCTTGACTATCAGCTTGAATCGGACTAGCAAAATGACAAGGAATAACCTGTTTAATCGGCCATTGGCAAATTTTATCAACCCATTGACTCACCTCGTCAGTATTGCGATTAAGAATCAAAGTTTGCAAAATTGGCGCTACTATTAACCTCCCCTCGCGACGCAAATTTAAAAAAGTCCTTTGCCAATCATCACCCCATTGAAAAGGGAATAAACCAAAATAGGCTTTTTTACTCCTTTCCTTAGCAGTAAAAGCATCTCGAAAGACCTTAATCCAATTGGGAACAGCTAAAACAGGAGGTTGAAAATAAAGAGCAAAAAGACAAATTCTCTGCCAACCCCGACGGCGATTTTCTGGGGTATCCTCCACCAAATCCTTAGCACTATTTTTAGCGTGAAACAGGAGAGGATAGGGGTCTAATTCTAAAATAGCAGGAGGATTTTCTGGGATAGAAATAATGCCATCAGTCAGCAGCAGAGTTTGAGAGTAGTGATGAAAAAAAGCCACTTCCGAGAAGTATCCCACATTCAAATCGATTGCGGGTAAAATTTCATAACTAAAATCTTTTCCGAAAGGAGTGGTTGCCGAGTCAGCAGGTAAAATTTCTGTTCGTTTTGCCGGTAAACCCAACCAACTCAAAGGTAAATTAAGAGGAAAACTCCATTGATTAGGAGCAACATAAACTATAGCCTTAGGAAAATAACGGGCAAAAGGACCGACAAAAACCTTATGTTCAATCCCAGAAATCGTCGGCAAAATAATATATTTAACTTCCCCGTGTTCACCTTCCAACTCACGCATTAAGCGAATACATTCCGGAGTCGTGGCCACAGGTGCATAAACAAATAAACCCCCAGATGCTAACTTAATTACCGTCATGCGAATCGGCACAACCACATAAAAAATACCCTGCAATTGCTCAAATGTCCAGAGCGTATCTTTCACCACTTCTTGGCGAATTGTCCGTCTTTGACCATAGGGATAAAGTGGTACAATTGGCCAAAAAGGCCATGATAAATCTTGCGGAGTTATTGCGGCTTTTGTCATCGTCTGATTCTATCGCTGAAAATCTCTATTTTAGTTATCATAAACCCTTCTAATCCCCATGACTAATAAACTGCCCATTGATTCTTTGGTCAATACTTGGAATAGTCTCACCGGGGAAGTGATGAAAAGACTCCCCATCGACCAGTTGACTAATACTGTCCTCCAGTGGTTTAGTGTTAGTGACACTCAAGTGGCGGAAATTTTAGAAAAAGTCCGTCAAGAATTACCCACCACCGAGGCGCTGTTAATCGGCAAACCGCAAACGGGAAAAAGTTCGATTATTCGGGGAATAACGGGAGTTTCGGCGGAAATCGTCGGGCAAGGTTTCCGTCCCCACACCCAAAACACCCAGCGCTACACCTACCCCGCGGAAGACTTACCCCTGTTGATTTTTACCGATACGGTGGGGTTAGGGGATGCCTATCAACACACAGACACGGTAATCGCGGAATTATTAGCAGATTTAGCCGAAAATACGGGACGGGCCCAGGTTTTTATCGTGACGGTAAAAATTAATGATTTTGCCACCGATAGCCTTCTGGAAATTACCAAACAACTGCGGCAAAAATATCCTAAAATACCCTGTTTACTGGCTGTCACCTGTCTTCATCAGCTTTATCCTCCTAATACCACCGATCATCCCCCTTATCCTCCCGATTGCGAGGATATCAATCGCGCCTATCAAGAAATTAAAGAAACTTTTAAGGATTTATATGACAATTCTGTGCTAATAGATTTTACCCTAGAGGAAGACGGTTATAACCCCGTTTTTTACGGTTTAGAGGCATTTAGAGACAATTTAGCCGATTTATTGCCAAAAGCCGAGGCTAACACCATCCACCAACTTTTAGATCGGGAAACCAGCAATAAATTGGGCAATCTCTATCGGGACGTGGCCCGACGCTATATGTTAGCCTTTTCCGTCATAGCGGCGACCTTGGCGGCGATTCCCTTACCCTTAGCGACTATGCCCGTTTTAACCGCCCTACAAGTGTCAATGGTGGGGGTTTTAGGCAAATTATACGGTCAAGTCTTAACCCCATCCCAGGCCGGTGGAGTCGTAAGTGCGATCGCTGGAGGCTTTTTGGCCCAGGCCATCGGTCGGGAATTGGTGAAATTTATCCCCGGTTTTGGCAGTGTTATCGCCGCTTCTTGGGCCGCCGCCTATACCTGGGCCCTAGGAGAGGGCGCTTGTGTCTATTTTGGCGATTTAATGGGGGGTAAAAAACCCGATCCTAAAAGGATTCAAATGGTGATGAAAGAGGCTTTTTCTGCTGCCCAAGAAAGATTTAAAAATGTCGCTACGGGAGGAGATAATTAAGCGGTATTCAAAGATTATAGCGGTAAGCGCTTGAGTGAGATACAGACCAAGCTTTGCCTAGCATGGTTTATAGCTTGTGACACTGTACCTAATACGACTGCACACCGCTATAAGCTAGTGAGGTACACATATTTTTCTTCCCTTTTGACTTTTG
>NZ_JAPZSO010000142.1:0-22356 GCF_027531715.1 Microcystis sp. LE19-8.1F
ACGGCAGACGGGAGACGGGAGACGGGAGACGGGAGACAGCTATTAGGGATCGGATTTGAGTTTTCAGTTCACTGTTTCCTCACACCAGAAGTCTGACGGAGTAGTGGCTTAGATGTGTAATTAATTTTGCTTAGGTACTTAATATTTAACTCCCGCAGTTTTGCCGCCAATCGTTCGGCCCGTTTTCGTTCCGCTTCGGCCCGTTGTCGTTCCGCTTCGGCCCGTTGTCGTTCTTGGTTGTAACTGGTGAAAGGTTGACCATCGGGATAATACAAGAGTAACTCTGGTTCGGCCAATTGAAAACGAATGCCCAAGCGAGGACTGACCCAATTATCGAGATTTTCCAGACTTTCGAGGCGATTTTCCCGACGAATACAGCCGCCCAAATCATTTTTATCGGGATTATAAATGTAGTATTCTTCCACGCCATAACGGTCATAAAACAGTAGTTTTCTGGTTATTTCCGTTTGGGTATTACCCGGAGAGAGAATTTCAAAAACCACTTGCGGGGGGATATTTTCTTCTTGCCACTGTTGATAGGAACCTCTTTCCCCTTTCGGTCTGCCAAAAGCTAAGTAGTCGTGCAAAATAAATTTCCTAGTGAAGAAAGGCAAAAGGCAAAAGGCAAGAGGCAAGGGGGGGTTAGATATGTGTAATTAATTTTGCTTAGGTACTTACCATGACATCGGGTGCTTGCCGAGTTTTATTATCTCCCTCCACGGGATACCAGAGTAAATCACCGGCGACAAAAACATAGGCATCATTGGCAAATAACCAGTCTAAATTCGCTTTAATCGTCGTAATCCAGCGAAATTGTCTTGTATTGTCGGCCATCGGTTTCCCGTCGCTATCGGGATAGACTATCTGAGTTGGATTCGGTGATGTAACCATAGGTTCACCCCAGTTGTTTCTTTAAGACTAACAGCAAAAACCATTCCCCGATCGTTAGCCATCCCGCTTCCGTCTTGACTACCCGATCACCTATCGCTAGAGCTTGCCAAAACCCCGCTATCTTATCATAGTTCAGTTCGATCGATCAGATTTTTTAATTAGTTTTGCTGATGAATAAAAAAAAATAATAAACGGGACTTATAACTATTCGCCTCTACAATCTAAGCATCAGCCCTAACCGGTGCTAGATTTTCTGACATCCAAGCCTGATTAATGGTTTTGGTGTCTCTAGGCGTAGTTTTCTCCAGCATTCGCCTATTTATCAACTCTATCTAACTCGAACTAGGTTTCGGGCGGATATTCCCTATCGACTCTGTACTATCCTTCTGTCGACCGTCTCCTATCTCGGAGTCTCCTCACCTAACAGAAGATTTTTGATTTTTGCAGAAGCTCTAGTGTAGCTCAAGCAGTAAGACTGAATGTCAATGCTCAGTCAAATATAGAGCCTTTCTCACAAATATGAAGTATAATGTTATCGATAGCTAAATTGCACAAAAAATGAAATCCTATCCAGTAGAGTTCCGTCAAAAAATTCTAGACTGTTATTATAACGAGCCGATCTCCCAGCGTCAATTAGCGAAAAGATTCTGCGTAACCTTAAGTTTCGTCCAAAAGCTTTTGAAACAATCTCGGGAAACGGGAGATATTCGACCGAAAACTTATCGATGTGGACGTCATTTAAAACTCACGCCAGAACAAATGATCGCCCTCGGCGAGTTAATTGAAGAAAATAATGACGCAACTCTAGCCGAACTATCGGAACTATTCTGGCAAAGAACTGGTATAGTTTTAAGTGTAGCGACAGTGGCAAGAATGGCTGAACGCTTGAGAATGACCCGCCCAAAAAACTCTACACCCTCCCGAAAAAGAGCCGGAAAGAGTACAAAAACTTAGACAAGAATACAAAGGATAAAATTCGGGACGTAGACGAGAAAAACCTGATCTCGATTGAGGAAGCAGCTTCAAATCTAGCTATGACTAGAACCCAGTATCGCTCGATTAAAGGAACTAGAGCGCACGAGACTCGACCTCTTTAAAAAGGACAAAATGTCTCAACTATTACGGCGATTACGACCAAAGAAATTCAGGGTAAGCGTAGGGTAAAGTGTAGCAATTTATACAGACAAACTGGACGAATTAACAGATAAAAGTAACAAGCATCAACCATTGGTTCAAATTATTGACAACGTTTCTCACGGATGAGAAACCCTGTATTTACAAAACTTAGCAGACTAGAAAGCAAATACAGGGCAAGCTTTAGTGTTTTCTCAATGCCAAGACGCGGATTTGAACCGCGGACACGAGGATTTTCAGACCAAAGGGACAAAATCGAAAACTAAGACTAATCAAGCGTTTTGGGACACTCCTATCATTATAGTCCTAAAGTTGGATTAAAAAACCTGTAATTTTCGTGTTACAGGCGTATATTTTGTGGCTGTGACCAGTGGCATTCAAAAACGCAACAAAAATAAAATTAATTTAAAAAGTAATCTGTATTGCATTAGAATTGCCGTGTAAACACAATCATGTAAATCTATGGGCGTTCCTGTGACTTTTCTTTCTGCCAATAGTCGATCGCTTCTTGGTAACGCAGTCATTGATCTAGTACCTAACGAAACTTATCTCGTCGTTCCTTGGTCTGAAGTTTCCGCATCTTTAGCGACAGCTTCTCCCGCACCTAACACTTTAGAGGATTGGATCGCTGCCATCAATTATCGCTTAGTTGATCAATGCCTTGCCGACACCAACCCTTTAACAGGAACTAAAATTACTTTAGGTCGGCGAATCATAAGCGAAATTAATGGAAAAGGATTAGATAGTGGAGTTTTTGAGCCTGGAAGTGACTTAATCGGCTATCAAATAACCACAACAATTTATTCGCTTGATAACTCCCCTGCACGTCCCCTTGTCTCTGATCTTTAGTCCTTAGCATGACTGGTACAAAATTTATTCCTCCGCAAATTGAATCGCCGATTACTCGACCCCGGCGGGCTAATCCAGATTCTTTTGAGAATCCTGATATTAAATTGCGATCGACTTCCTTAAGTTATGAATCGCCGAATTTACTTCCCCGTCAAAATCCTGGTTCGCCTGGACCAAAAGGGGATACTGGACCGGCGGGGCCGCCTGGGCCAAAAGGGGATACTGGCGAACCTGGCCCGGCGGGGCCGGCAGGTTCAAAAGGGGATACTGGCGAACCTGGCCCGGCGGGGCCGGCAGGTCCAAAAGGGGATACTGGCGAATCTGGCGGTCCAAAAGGAGATACTGGCCCGGCGGGTCCGACAGGTCCAAAAGGAGATACTGGCGAACCTGGCCCGGCGGGGCCGCCTGGGCCAAAAGGGGATACTGGCGAATCTGGACCGGCGGGGCCGGCAGGTTCAAAAGGAGATACTGGTCCACAAGGACTCCCTGGAATTAAACCTGGCCCGGCGGGGCCGCCTGGGCCAAAAGGAGATACTGGTGAATCTGGACCGGCGGGGCCGCCTGGGCCAAAAGGAGATACTGGTGAACCTGGCCCGGCAGGGCCGCCTGGACCAAAAGGAGATACTGGCGAATCTGGACCGGCGGGTCCGACAGGTCCAAAAGGAGATACTGGCGAACCTGGCCCGGCGGGGCCGGCAGGTCCAAAAGGAGATACTGGCGAACCTGGCCCGGCGGGTCCGGCAGGATTTAATTTTATTGCTAATGTAGAAACCCTTACCGCTACCAGAATATTATCTAATGCTGATGCGACAATTCAAGATTTCACTCCATCAGGAGGCGATAGAATTGTGGTGCTATCTACTGAGGTTAATGCCTATTTTTTGATAACCAACGTTTCGGACGGCACTAACGGGCTTGATATTCGCTTAACTGCTGGGGGAGCTACCCAGTTGCTTTTAAAAAACACGGGCGATAAAGTTAGGTCGATCGAAGCTCGAAACAACGGGACTAATTGGATACTTTTAGAGAGAGGCTTTTATCAATGACGGCAATAATTATCAAAGGGCGATCAGGTTCTTTTGTTGTACAAGGCGATCCTATTCTGAGGTCTTATCCTTCACTTTTAGATAATTTGTCTGGATACTGGCATTTAGACGAATTTACAGGAAACAGATTAGACAAAACTCTTAATGGCAATCATCTAAGCCCTTTTGGTTCGCTCCTAGGCTCGAAGATTGACGGAACAAGGTTTACTGGTTCTCAAAAACTAGCAGTTGCTTCAAACATATCTTTAGCAACAGGAGACGAAGATTTCACAGTTACTGCCTGGGTAACACTTTCTTCAAAATCAAGCTATCGTTTTTTTGTCTGCAAAGACAATATTGTTGATTCCTTAAGAGAATGGAATTTAATTTATGTTGCTCGGGAAAGTTCTATCGTTGATAAACTGACTTTTAACGTGCAAACAAATTCAGGTTTGATAAATTGTCCTTATTCTTTTTTAAACCCTAGTATTAACACTTGGTATTTTTTAGCAGCTTGGCACAACAGTCAAAACAATACTTTAAACTTGCAAGTTAACAACTCATCAATTCAAACTGTGAGTTATACGGGAAACAAATCAAGCGCAAGCGCTGCTGATTTTACTATCGGTAATAGTAGCGATAACTTAAATTTATATCACAACGGCAATATTTTAAATGTTGGATTTTGGAAAAGAATTTTGTCAGTTCAGGAAAGAACTGATTTATTTAATAATGAGTATTGGTTAAAGTATTGAGAGCCATTCTAATCTAAAACCAGTTGGATTATCAGTACGAAATGCTACATACAGAAAATTTTACACCCCCTTCAATTCCTATAACTACTCTTTAAAATATAAGTTAATGCCTTACACTCCCCCATCAATTCGTTTGCCCCTTCCCCCTTTACGCCCGCCCGTTCGTTCGCCTTGGCGGCCGCCTATCCTTATTCCGCCGCCTCAAACAAGTCCTCAATATAATCCCCCTACTTTTAATCCGCCTACATCTACTGATTTAAAAGGAGTAATTTGCGTTTATGCCAATACTCCTATTTGGCATCCTAAGAAAATTAGATACAAATATCCAGGAGAAAATTGGCAAGAAATAATAGGAGATCATTATATTGTAATTCCGAATGAAACTGTTGTTAGAGGAGGGCAGTATTTTAGTACATGGGAGCTTGTTAGTCATAAATCAATTGTAGTTAGAGAAGGCTGGAAGCGTAACGATGATAATACAGCTACAATAAGAAATGGTATTTTTACGACTATTAATCGAACTTATCAAGGAACTTTTTCTTTTACTGGCACTTTTGTTTCGTGGGAATTTGTCGTTCTAGATGGTGATATAATATTGACTAATTTTACTGATAGCCCAAAAACCATTGGAGAAATTGCGATTTATATAACTTATCAAAATAGTTTAGGGCAAATAATTAAATCTCCAGCTTTAACAGAATGGCCTGGCGTACCAACATCTGGGTTTTTTGTTAGCCGAGAAATAACAGAATTGCATTTTAAAGATTCTAATTCTTTTATCCCTCCAGAAATTTTAGTAAATTGTCAATTTAAAGTATTTGATAAATTTGATCAAGTAATTTTAGATATTACTAAAGATACTTGTCCCGAAATTCAAGTCATCCCAGAGCGTTGTTTTTATCAGAATAAAAGTGAAAGATTAGTTAGGAAAGTTCCATTGGGATTTTTTCAAAGTTTAAGAGTAGAATATACTGAAAATTGTGCCACAGTTTTGCTTGATACGCCTCCTTTACCTTTTCCTACAACAATGTATAGAGAATGTTCTGAACATAATTGTCCGCCGCCTCTTATTCGATTTGATCAAAAATGTGAAGAAAAATGCGAACAATGTCCACCAGGAACTGCTGTTAAAGTATTATTAGGAAGTAACATAGCTTGTGTTGATGTTTTTGGGTGTATCAAAAAAACGATAAAATACAAACGGGGGTGCAATAATTATGATTGTATTTGTGGCTAATTTAATTCCTTTATTGATGATTAATTATATAATTTGCCTTCAGGCAACAACTATGAAAGAATTGATTGGATGGACTTTGCTTGAAATATATATTTTATATTTATTGAATTATGGCTAATTGTGTTTTTAAAGGTCCCAAAGGCGATCCAGGACAAAACGGCAGAGACGGTAGACCAGGTAGAGACGGCAGACCAGGAAAAGATGGAGATAAAGGGGCAAAAGGAGATAAAGGTCCAAAAGGAGATAAAGGTCCAAAAGGAGATAAAGGTTTAAAAGGAGATAAAGGTCCAAAAGGAGATAAAGGAGATAAAGGTCCAAAAGGAGATAAAGGAGATAAAGGTTCAAAAGGAGATAAAGGAGCAAAAGGAGATAAAGGTTTAAAAGGAGATAAAGGTCCAAAAGGAGATAAAGGTCCAAAAGGAGATAAAGGTCCAAAAGGAGATAAAGGTCCGAAAGGAGATATTGGTCCATTTGGACCAGCGGGTCTAAAAGGAGTAAAAGGCGATAAAGGCGATAAAGGCGATAAAGGCAATAAAGGCGATAAAGGCGACACCCCTAAACTTCAGCCAATTAAATGCGGATTATCTTTAGTTTTTAATCCTGTTTCCTGCATACTTACAGTTAATTTACAAATAGATAAATGTTCCATTAGTACCAGTGTTAGTATGCTTTGCGATATTCAAAGAATCATTGATGAAATTCAAAACACAGCCCGCGCAATTAGCTTGCAAGCTAGTCGCAATCACACCCAAAATATTAGTAAATCTCAAGAAATATTAAATGAAATTCTCAAGCTTGATTTTGAATGCGATAATGGCTTAAATATCATTTTACCACTTTTGAAAAATATCGAATTAAAAACTAATAATACTCTTAATATAACTAATCAAATTAATCCTAAACTTGATATTGTTAACAACAATATCATTGACGTAAAATCAACTGTAGTTACTGCCAACCAAAATATTTTATCGGTTAAAAATGACTTTTCACTTGTTTCTCAACGAATAATTAATTTAATTTCAAGTGTTTCTCAAATAAGCACAGCCATTAATTCTTTATCATTTTCTGTTTTAAGTATTCAATCTAAAGTTAACAGTATTAGTTCAAGTATTTCTGTTCTCAATAACTTGGTTGCCAATATTCAAACTAATTTAAGCTTAATTTTAAACACAGCTAATATTACGTCATCTAATGTAAATTTGATTTTAAACTTAGCTTCAATTATCGAAACCAATGTCGAAACTATCAAAGCCTGCTGCGAAGAAACTAAGGACTTATTAGAGGACAATGTTCCGACTCCGCATCTTGATTTAATTAATATTGGTTGTATCGAGGGTAATCCAGATTATCAAGAGATAATTGTACCTGTTGATAATATGCTTGAAGCCATACAGCTTATTAATACTCAAGTTTGTTTCTTGCAGAAACAAGCGTGTAAAGAAGAAAAAGAAAAAGAAAATGATTTAACCAAGAAAATTTATAAAATTCTTGGAGGTGATGACTGGTTTACACAAGGAGAGAACCCCTCTATCACTTTAGATATTGAGCAAAGAATCAAAAGCCTGGTACAAGCTCAATGGGGATTAGAAGCGGAAAAAGAAGCTACAGAGTTAGAGCTTAAAAATGTTATCGATGTAGTTTCGGGATTTTTATCGTGCAATTATTTCAGGTCTGGATATCAAGAGTATCCTTTTAATGTCGTGGAAGACATAACCAAAAAAGTTGATGAGGACACTATCAAGAAAATCAATTATCAATCGCAATTCGATGAGTGGCGATTCAAGCAATTAGATGCTTTATTCGGGCAGTTTCCCATTAAGATTAAAATCGAGGACAACGACTTAATCAAAACGGGAGATGAGCCGCTAGAGATAGAACTCCCCAACCTTGCGGAAACCTTAGCGGAATTAACAGGAAAAACCTTGTTTAATGAGGCAATGCTAAACCTACTGGTTAACATTAACTTTCGATTGCTTAATGAGCAAGGAAGTACCAAGTTACAAGGGTTTTACACACATAACATGGTAGAGGAGATAGTAGATTATCTTGGCTTTGAAAATCAAAAAGTTAAAGAGACAATTCGCTTTTTGTATAATCCTCGCTATGACATAAAAGAAGGAGAACAGCCCAAGTTTGAAGACATACTTAAGGAGACTGAGATAGAGATAAGTCGAGAAGACTGTACAGAAAAACAGTCTTTCGAGCAAAAGCTTGACCAATTGCTTTTTAGCGCCGCAATTATTCAAACGGCACTTTATGAAAAAGTCAACCCGAATAATTTATCTAAATGGGGTGATTTTGTCAAAGAGTACAAAGATTTAGTCGATGCTTTTTCTGATGACAAGAAAAAAGAAGATGATGAGTTAGACCAATTTATTGAGAAGGTAGAGGAAGGATTTACCAAAGAGACAGGTATTATAGATTCAAATAATCCCTATGGCCGTCCACGCGACCAGCGCCCTAGAATCCGCAAGATTGGCAATCCCAACAGCAATACTGGAGGTAATAATGGGGGCAATTAACTTAGCGCGGTCTGCCTTAAAATCCGAACAGGTTCGCACTGCTATCGCTGGAGCTAGTAGAACCCGCGAGATTAAAAAATCTCAACCCGATCAAGGTAATTGGTTTACTAATATTTTGGGGTCTATTTATGGTGGACTTGTAAATCAAGTCGGATTTATTTTTAAATCTTTAACATCACTTAGCTTTCGTTTTGTTGACTTTTGGGGTTGGCTTAAAGGTGGACTTAGTTTCATTTACAACTTTAATTGGAATATCACCGACCAACAAATAGATCAACAGCTTAAACAAATGCGATTAATGCTAGTTGGACAGATGGGAGAAACTGCGGGTAACTTTATCGGCTTTCTCGCTTGTGGTGTTATTCCAGGAGTAATCATTGCTAAATTTAATAAACCTTTGGGCGCGTACGTTCTCAAGGAAGTATCAGAAGAGGCTTTTGATGAGTTAATGGGAAATTTAAGAATATTGCTATCTCAAACCACTCGCACTATTGCCGCTCATATTATGTATGGTGCTTATAAAAATATTCGCAGAACAATTAAAGAAGTTTTTCGCAATCCCAACAGTAAACAGTCTTTAGCCGCTAAAAGTATTTTTGGTTCTAATTTTAACAACTGGGTGCAAGCTTGGGGCGCTTCCAATTCTAAGCCGTGGTCGTTTAGAATTGCAGTAGAGGAGGCTATCGAAAGCCTTCCCGATGGGTATATTCAAGAATTCGTAGAAAACTTCTACGAAGGATTTTTAGAGGGCTGTGACGAAGCTGGGTTTGTGGTTGCTCAAAGCTTGGATAGTTGGTATGCTGAACAGCGATTAGCAAACAATCAATTATTAGGAGACGACACCGTACTAGAAGTAACTCCTAATCGGGAAGCCGAAAGCGAAAGAGTTTTAGTCGCTGGCCCAATGGAATTAGTCAAAACTCAATTAGTTAATATTGTCACCCAACATCAATTAATCGATAACCGCGATATTGGTCAATTTGTCGGGGAGATTCATCGGGAATCCATGACTAAAAATTTCATCGAGGGCATTGCGATTAAAATTAACTTCCGAGGCGAACAACAACCGCCATTTCGCACCAGTAAACGGGTTAATTACACCATCCCTATGATTAAAACAAGCAAATTGGACTGGGAAGTGATCAAGCTTGCCTGTGGTGGGACAAATGGCTATATGTGGGGGAGATTTTTTGCTAATGTTAAATTTCAGGAACCCGGAGTTCCTAACTTAAAAATTTATGGTGCTACTAGCGCCGAAGCGGAAGATAGGGCTAAAGCTTTTATAGAATTAACTGATTTAGAAATAGCGTCATTAACAATTACTGAAGAAAAAAAAGAAGGAAGACGGCGCGAGTTTGACAAGACTTTATACAAAGAAGACACTAGGGTTTATCCTGCTTTTCTGATTATCGTCAACAGGGAAAAAGTGCTTTTAGAAGAACAAGGAAGGGCTACTTTTTCAGGTGTTTACAAAGAAAGACGCTTTAGAATCCCTCTATGGACTAATGAAGCCCCATCAGATTTTGATGAGATTAAATCTCAGATTTTATCTACACGGGGAGCCAACCCCTAGCATTTCCTATCGAAAATAGCGAATATGCTCTAACAGAAATTCTCGCTCTTTTTGCAGCTGGTCTAGGACGGACTCTGGGGATAGGTTTAATTCGCATGCCAATCTTTCTACTAAGACACGACGAGGATTATATCCTACGGGGTGTCCCCACTGTTTGCGCGTTCGCAGAATAGCCCGTTTACTCCGGAGATTCATCAAGGGATAGCAGATTAATTTCATGCCAAGTAATACGCTGTGCAAATAGCAAAACCCTACGGTTCTGTATTAAGACTACCATACCTGAAACCTCTAGCGGATGCTCTGTTAATGGGCTATAACGGTTATCAGGTAATGTTCATCAAAGATTGTTTATGCCTTTAGCCTATTTTTCTGCTTCTGGGACCGCTTCCGATGCCGGGATTTTTATTCCCCGTGATAACCTTGCTGGTTTAATTGCTGATTCTGAGTTAGCAAGCAGTGAAGCCACAATTAAAAAAGATTGTAAATTTCTAGCTGCTTTTCTAACTACCTTGCAATTCACCATTACGACTAATCGAACCACCACTGGCTCGCTTGCTACAGCTTTAGGTTTTACTGTTACGCAGGGAAACCCCACTGGAGTCACGCTAGGAGTTTTTAACCAAACATTTACTGCGAGTATTGCACAAGTTGCCGATTATAGCACTAACACTATTTATCCCATCCCAGTTCCCGTTATTGGAGCCAATTCAGGACGAGGTGTATTAAAAATTACTGACGTTTTCCCTGATGCCGTATCTGTAGCTAGTGCTGGATCGATCGCTGAATCTGGAATTTTAATTCCCCATAGTGAAGTCGATAGTTACGGAGCCGTAACCGCTACTAATCCGACTAATGACGTAGAATCACGTCAATGGTTTGCGGCAATGCTTCGCTATTTATTCGATGAGATTCCAGTTCGAGTCACTACGCCAGAGACCCCCTCAGCTTTAATCACAAAAACTTTAGGCGCTATTAGTGCGTTTACTTTACCGACTGACGCACTTGCATCTACTAATCCGACAACTGGACTAGAACCTGATAAAACATCTGTAAACGATGTATATTTTCGTTCTTTATCGTTCAACATTCAATATTTATTGAATGAAACCACTCAAACCTATGACGTAAGAGTAATTTAATTGTAAAGCTAGTTAACACTTAAACAGGAGTCAATAAATGCCTAGTTATACTAGAGGAAAACGACGCGATCAAACAGTTGCGATAAAAGTAGGGACTAACTCATATTACTTATTCAAGTCTAAAGATTTGTCATCTATTCCTGGCGTAAGTGAATCTGATCTAGCTGTTTTAGGCAGAATTGTTTTAGACGATACTGCAAGCAATTTGCCACAAGGCGCACTTGCTTTTTTAAGGGCTAATGCTCCTAAACCGCCTAGAGTAGTCAAAAAACTCAATAGTAGCATAGACAATGTACAAAGTAGTGTTGGGACTTTTTGCTCTTCTGGTGCACTGCAAACAGCTTTAAGGTCTGGCTGGAATCTTCAAAAAGATGCTATAGAGGTACAAATAACCACAAAAGGGAAAAAAATTACAGTAATAGCAGAGCTATCTAATAACCTTCTTTATGCTTTTCCTTTAAACAAAGCTGATTTTGAAACCTACGGCAGATCGCTAGGATTAGTTAGTGGTGAAGTAATAACTACTGACGGGGAAAGGGAAAGGCTAGTCGTTGCTTCTAGTTTGCCTAGACCAGGCAGAGCTAAACTTACTTTAGAAGATGGAAGCGATTTTGCTACTTTTTGCTCGCACTTTGCTGATTTAGATGGAGGATTTCGTCGAATATCTAAGGAGCGATTGATTTAAAAATGATGAATGAAGTAATTATTACTCCCGATCATCCCGATTTTTGGAGTATTCTTCATTCATCGCCACCTCCTAACTGGCGTAATAATGTTAAGGGCGATATTGCCTATATTGCTCCTGACAATAACGGAATACTTCAAATTATTAACTCTGAGAATTTAGAACAGTATGAAGATGAAAACGAATTAAAAGAGGACGATGAAGGCTTATGGCTGCCCTCTTGGATGACTTAGGAATATGGAACGATTTAGGAACAATTATGCCAGATGGAAACTGGCAATTTTTCCCAAATCAAGCAACTCAAGGACTGTCAGTTTTTAGGATAACTTGGGGCGGGGATTTAAGCGATATTAAAAGCCGCGTACAATTACGAGCAATTTATAACCGTTCTGGGTTTAGTGTTCCCAGCACTAGATGGTTTCGCTTATATCCTAAACAAGGGTCAGAAATTATTTTCTTAGATTTTCCCGATGAGTTGAAAGCCAGACAAGTTGTTAGAGGTTTTCAAGCGATGAAGTGGTATAAATACTTGAAAAACGGGTTAAACTCTGATTCTAAATATTCTTTAAATTTGCAAGAATTTCAGCCCTTACCAGAATATATTGATAATATTAATCAACGGTTGGAGCAAATTTATGCAATTTTAAGCCAATTACCACAAGCTGACACATCTAATACTAATTTGCTATTATGAGCTTTTTTCCCTCAATTATTCCTGCTGGACAAGTTACTTTGCGCGGCTACCAAGAAAATAACATCTATCGGCACGCGCAGGGAATAGAATCTTATCAACAGTTAGTTAATTACAACTTGTTAGAGGCTAATCGTGGAGTGGTGTGGGAATTACCGATTGATTTTGAATTAATGTCAATTTGGGTAAAAACTGTTACCCTAGCAACTACTACGGCTAAAATAGACCTTTCTGTTTCTAGCTTGATAGCGGGGGACAATTTTACAACTTTAATCAGTTTTAACTTGCAAGCTAAACAAGTAGATAGTTCTAATGTTTGGTCCACTTGGACACCTCCTTTAACGATTCTCCCTAAAGGAATAACGGTTAAAATGGAATCTAACGTTGCAACTGAAATTATCTATTTAGCAGGTAGAGAATGTTATTTGTCTCCTGCTATTTATCCTTCAATGATTGAGCCGCTTTAATGATTGGACTGCAAAAAATAGAGCCTGGCAAAAACACAGAATTAAGAGTTTTTAACTCTTTTATTCAGTGGCGAGTAGTTGGTGAAACAACTTGGAAAAATTTAGTTTCTCTTTCTGAGATTCAAGGTCCTTCAGGAGTAGCGGGTACATTTACTCAGTTATCTGATGCTCCTAACTCTTATTTTGGACAATCTAGGAGAGGAGTTAGAGTCAATCAATCGGCGAATGGGTTAGAGTTTTATTCTTTGTTAAGAGAAGATTCTTGGTTTTTTCCTATTGGAGCGTTAAATGAAAATTCGCCTTTTTTAGAAGGAAGCACTTTTCCAAAAACCTACACTTTACCAGCTTTACTTAGAGAAACTACAATTAATCGACTTAGTGGATTAATTAATAGTCAATCTAGTGGAACGGCTATTATTAGTATTCAGTTTGGATTAAATAGCTGGACAAATATTACAGGATTATCCACGCTTGCCTGTACCACTTCAGTTTTAGCTGACCAGTTAGCAAGTGTAAATAATGTTATCCCGGCAGGGCAACGCTTAAGAATTAGTTTTGCTTCTATCACGGGAACATTAAATTTATCGTTTAGATTAGATGTCACGGAGGCACTATGACAAATTCCTTAATCGCAATCCGTAAATTTATCACGGGAGAAGATGACTCTACTATCAAAGAAATTTATCAAATTGCGATGATTAATCAAGCGCAAATTTTAGCGCAATCAACCAGTCCATTACCTCTTTCTATTACTCCTCAAGAGTTGCAAGTGTTTATGATTAAAGCATTATTATCTGATGCTTTAAGATTTGATGCTATGGCAAAGATTAAGCTAACTGAGTTAGCAATGAATGAGGCTGTTATTGGCAATAATCCCCGAATTGATTTAGTGTTAGAGCCGAATCCCTCTAATCCCAATAGTTTACGGCTAAAATCTCCTAGTGAAGCCGAAATTATACAATCAGTTCAATCACAATTTGCAGACGACGCATTAACTCTAGAATTATTAAGCAAGGGATTGATTCAACTTTCACTAACATTTAAATAATGGCTAAATTTTTCTTTATTAATTCAGGGATGGAGTTGTTTACTGCTAAGCTTTTAAATCCTACAATTTGGATTAAAGCTAACGCTCCTAATACACTTAATCTAAGCGGATCAAACGTGACAGGAGTGAAAAATATAGCTAATGATTTAAGTTTTTCTGCCACTGGTGCGATTACAGTAAATACCACAGAATTAGGAGGGAAGTCGGTATTAAGTATTAATAATACTAGCTCTAATCAGTTTCTTTCTGCTCTTTTTAACTACGGAGGAAATGCACTTACTTTAGTTTCTCTTCACAGAAATCTCTCTGATTCATCGTTATCAAGAACTAGATTTGGTAGGCTGTGGTCCCTTGCTTCCTCGACGGAGCAAGATTTCAGTAATACGAGCGGTATCCTATTGGGATACGGAATTAATAACAATAATGGGGTTTATTTGTACAGAAATCAGGCTATGGCGGCTCAAACTTCGCCGCTAATTAACAACCAATGGGCTTCTGTTATCGCTACTAGAAACGGTTCCCAAGCAAGAATAATTTTAAATGGAGGAACCCCCGTAAATGGGAATACTTCTACAGCAAGTTTTAATATTAATAGAATTAGAATCGGCAACGATATGACAGCATCTGATTCTGGGATGAATGGGTTTATAGCCGAAAATCTCTTATGGACTAGAGAACTATCTAGCTCAGAGATTAATTTGTTAACTGGTTATTTGCATTGGGACTGGGGGATGCAGTCTCTTTTACCCAGTAATCACCCTTACCGCAACCGCCCGCCTTATGTGGGGGATGTTTAAAGGATTGTTTTTTCTTAGGAGTTTGTTTTGTATGCCGAGAATGATTTCTAAAAACAAAGTAGCTTTAATTTTTATTGCATCGGGGATGATTACTGCAATTGCATTAAGTTTAGTCCTTCCAGAGGAAAAGTTAATTTTGGTTTTGTCTGCTCCTAGCGCTTTAATTGGCGCGGGTTTAGCACAATGGTCATCAAGCAAAGAATAGGAATTAATTATGAGTGTTAAAATTGATTGGAATAATCCAAAGGCTAAAATCAGCAAATATTTTACTGTTTGGGAAGTGACCAAAAGCGACCCACGCCGAATTCCCACAGTTGGAAGTGAGGTAGAGCGCGAAATCCTAAAACTAGCCATTGAACTCGACAAAATTCGCGAGGACTGGGGTGGGGTAATTTTGGTTAATTCTTGGTATCGGCCGCCGATGGTTAATCGCGCCGTGGGTGGGTCTCCCAATTCTCAGCATCTTTACGGCCGGGCGGTTGATATTCGGCCAAGCAATCGGGAATCACTGCCTGAATTTGAGAAATTTCTTGACCGATACTGGTTTGGAGCTTTAGGGTACGGTAGTCATCGGGGTTTTGTGCATCTGGATACTCGAAACGGGAAAGGATGGATAAACGAGGGCAAAAAAGGCCCTCGATGGACTTATTAAATATTTATAGGAACAATACTGGTGCTGTCACAAATAATCATCAAAGGAGAAATTCCTAACACTTTTATTTCTCAATGGAAAAATGATTCAGGACATTTTATCTTAGGAAGCAAAATCATCTTAGATTTCAATCCAGTCATTAAAGCCAGCGGGTTGATTGAGAATTTTGTGATTGTCCACTATCAAGCTAAACCGCTATTTTTGCGGCGCTTTGGAGTGGTCGCTAATGGCGAATATTTTTCGGTATCGAGTGTTGAGGCTAAAACGCCCTATCGCAGTGTTTTGGTTCACGAGACAAACTTAATCTTTCCCCCTAACGGAGTTTTGATCCACGCCGATAGTCGTGTCAGCGTCATTGATGGTGTAGCGATCATTCACGCTTGACTTTAATCCCATTGCCATTATTAGCCTGATACCATTTTGGCTTTTTACCGATAAACTTCACACTTTCAGCTGGGTACAATCCCCCATTAGCCAAACGATAGAGGAAAAAAGGCTCCCCAGTATCAGGCACTACCCCTTCGGTAATATCCACAACCTCAGACCGTTTGATGAGATTTTGAAAAACATCCTCATACTCAATCTGATCACCCACCTCTAAGCGATCACATTTTGGTGTCGGGGGTTCTTTTTGTGGAGAGGCGAAAATATTTTTTTCTAAATTTCCCGAATTTAGTGGATCAGGTGGATCGCCCATGCCTGAAACCCGCTCACCATGCCCGTTTTGAGGGTGATCCACCTCAATGATCATGGGGTGATCGTTCATTTTTTCAGTGGGAACGATCACCCGTTCATCTGTACTGCTTAAAGGTTTTTCCCAGACTCGCTGACGAGCCTTCCCGACGATTTTGCGCTCCCAACCGTTCTTAGTTAGACAACGAGCGACCCGTCCCTGGACCCGCTTGTCCTGAAGCGAAATATCAATATTTAACGCTTCCGATAGAATCGCTCGAATCGTTACCTGAGTTTCTGCTCTATCAGAGAGCCATTCTAAGATAACATCTTCCCATACATCAGATTCTAGGAAATGCTCGTTATTTTCTTTGGCTAGTTGTTCCTCTTCATCCGTTAGATACCATTTTTCACCCGCCCGATAAGCTTCTACAGCTGCAGACCAGATATGATCGCGCTCTTGAGTCAAAAGATCGGTGTCAATCCGATCAACCCCAACAGGGATAACCCAATACCTGCGGTTTCCCGTCGGGTCGGAAAGAAACTCTCCCTCGTTAGTCGTTCCCACTAAAATCTGCTGGCGTGGATGATTAGCCGTTTTTCGCCCGTAGGGTTCCCGGAAACAGTCAGATGTACAGGTGATGAAAGCTTTCAAGTCCCCTGATTTTTTCTTATTCAAGACCGACTCAATTTCGGACCACTCAATGATCCAGCTTCGATGCAACTTTAAAAGCTCATCCTTATTATCCCCATCTTTAAAGTCATCGTTAAACCATTCGCGACCGGTCAAATATTTAAAAAAACTGCTTTTTCTAACACCGGTCTTACCTTGTAGAACTAAGGCCGTGTCAACCTGACAGCCCGGCTCGAAAATCCTAGCCACGGCAGCGATCAAGGTTTTCTTAAGGAAAATGTTATATAGGGGATTTTTTGTCCCTAGGTATCTTTCGGCTAGGTTATCTAGAGATATTGGGCAAACCATATTCGCCACTTTCTCCAAGTACAAACGAACGGGATGCCAAGAATTTTCCTTAGCCACAAACAAAAATACATCTAAGGCCAAGTTTTTAGAGGCTTTAATCCCGTGATGGATGCCTAGCTCTAAATAGGCATTGTCGAGATCGTACTCCTCTCGATCTAATTCAACCTCTCGGGTCAATTCGTTAAATCGCAATCTCGATCCAAAAGTCGCTTTAACGTACTGGTAAAGCTCTCTAATAGAAATCTTTGAATGGGACTGTACTTCTAAGGTAGATAAAGGCTCGGCCCCCTGATCAGGCCGGAGATCGAAATCTCTCGATAGCTTTCTTTCCTCGAAATCAATCGCGGGTTTAACGGGCTTATCCCAAATCGGACGATCCGTGACAGAATCGATCAGTTTATCGAGATCATTCGTCTTGTCTTTCAACCAATCGGCCACATCAAAACCTTTTTTAGGTGGCAAGTCTTGCCATTCCCAATTAGTCGGATCGGGAAAACACCACGAAAAGGGGATGCCTGCGCGCCGCAGGTGTTCCGCTACTTTTTCCCCGTGCTTTTTCCCCGGAACATCCCGGTCCGGACAAATGATCACCCGATTGGCCCCGGTCAAATTTTCAGTATTAAAGTCTTTCCACTTACCGGATCCGCCTATGTTAGTAGTGGCAAAATGCCCACCGCTAGAAAAAATTCCAGTAAGGGCATCAGCGCACGACTCCCCCTCAACAATCCAAATGGTGTGACCCCGCTCGATCGCTTTTCTCACCGAGCCGTAGCGATAAACTGGAATAGTTTCCGATTTAACTGGGCCAAGACCCCGGGATAATTGGCCCGACTCCGAGTAATGCCACTGAGAATATTTTGGATTGCCAGTCCCATCATCCTCTCGCTTGACCAAAACCAATGGCTTGCCGTTAGTATCGTGGTAAGTCCATGATCTTGAGGCTTTTGGACGAACCTGCTTAACAAATCTTTCCTGCCTTTCTTGCATCATTCGATACTTTCTTTTCCCAACTGAATCGAAATAGTCCGTCGATTCCCACCCGGCAGCCGGTTCGGCCTCACGCTGACAGACTCCGTACAGCACACCGTTCTCAGAAGTGTATTCGTAACACCAACCGTTCTTGTTTTCGTGGCCACAGTGAGGACAAGGGGATGGAAAAGTTAATGATTTTGTGCTAGAATAGTTCATAATTAATAAATGAAATTTGTGTTAAATGACAGACAGTAAAGCCTTTCTTTACTGTCTGTTTTTTTTTGGCATCTTAAAACCAAGAATCAAGCCCCCTGCACTCGTGATAAGCAAAGTACTCTAATCGCCACCGTGCCTGATACTCATCAAGCTGATTGGTCAAAAAAGCGAAGTGCAGCAAGCCGTGTTCACTGATAAACTCGTATCCGCTGCGATCAGGTATCCCCCCATTAAAAAAAGCGAGAATATCTAAAAAAGGAGTGCGATCACATGGAAAATAATGAAGATTTGTCTCTAAAATTAGAGACCCGTAGAGCCAGTCCCTGTCGAAATCCAATCGCATAGCTAACCCTCCCTTAACCAAGTTCTACCAAATTTAGCCACATACTCCTGATGATCGGCCTTAAGTCGGTCAAAAGCATCAGCAGCCCGGCGGCGCTTCTGCCGAAGTTCAAGAATCATATAGCTTTCTGTCCGTGGTGATTCGTTTTCAGCAAACAAAAAACTATTGTCCTTATTGCCTGTTTTCTTCTTGCGCGCCATAGATTATTCCTCATAGTTATCGGGATCGTAGTTAACTTCTTCGTCAATCTCTAAATCGTCAACATCATTAACGAAAGGGCAATTATCACGACGGCAATTCCTTGACACTAAAGGGATATAACCCCCCAGTTCATCAATCCAAACCAATCGCCGCTTACAGACCGGACACTTATCAAACACTGGATCACCCATTTATCAGGCTCTCCCTATGCCACTTAAATCAGTTTGCCTCTGAACCAGCAGCTGATCGTTAATCAAAATTCTGCCCACAGCCTCCAGAACACTATCAGCCGTGACCCGATAATAATCTCGATAACCACGGCCTTGGGGGTCAAGAATACATCGGGCTAGGTCAAGCTCGATATCTTTATCCAAAGGACTGTGAGGATCAACCTCGATCAAGTAGAAATAACTCATAGGAGTAGAGGGGGGAGGGAAAGGGGGGGGGGGTAAAAGTGGCGACGGGACAAGTCGTCGCCACCAAAAAAGTTTAAGGAATTTGAGAACCCAATGAATCCAAAGGTCGGTTACGCCATAAGCAGCCCTCCTAGACGCTCTACAAGATATTCCCTTAGACAATGAAATCTAAGACCTTTAATCACTAAGATGAGAGATGATCGCCTCTTGCCTAGAAAGGTGATCGCTTTTGAGAGGAGACAAGCCAGCTAGGGAACTAGGGCGGCTTGTCTTCTTTTTACCCTGTCTAACGTGATGTCAGACGGACATCATTTATTGTACAATGGAAACCGTAGTAAAAGTCAAGCTGGTTGAAGGTGAAAACTCTTTGAAACAAATTCGGCAAGCGCTAGGAATGAGTCAACGCAAGTTTGCTGAGGCATTGGGTACTTACCAGAAAACTATTGTCAGATGGGAAAATGGGGAAACTAAGCCAATGTTCTCAGTGCCACAGATGAAAGCTTTACAGAAGGCAATGAGACAAATTGGGTTAGATATTGATGACCTACCCGACGATTTCTAATTGTTAAATTTTGTTACTCCATCGGGGGAACCATCACTTAAAATCGTTGTTAACGTTGTTGTTGCGGTCAAAAGGTATGTCTTACCCTAAATGGTTCCCCCGTCCTAAATCGTGGCTTAGGACGATTGTTTTTTTAATTGCCATGACTCCTGTACTTTTCGTCGTTCAAGGCTTAACCCTCGTACTTGGCCCAATCCATATAATCACTGGAAATCTTTGGATACTAGGGCTTTACCTGATTCTAGTCGTAGTGATTCCAGTCTGGATGCTTTCCCATGTTCATCAATTTTTATGGGGAGAGCGTAACCCAAAATTCCCCAAATGGATTCCGAGCCTAAGAAGTTGGGCTGATGGAATATTCTCCCTGACCGTCGCATTGTTTATCATGACCTCTATAATAGTTTGGATGTTTATCTACCTAGAAGCCACGGGAGAGGTGACAGAATCTCGACTTGATCACTACACAGAACGGCACATAGGCACAATCTTCATCATTTTCATGATTACAATGTCCTACGCTTACCACCTTAAAAGCCTTATCGGTGCAAAGTTTCAAGCCAAACGCACCCCGTAAATTTGACCCGGCAACCTCGCAACCCCTCTTCTGTAGAGGGGTTTTTTTTAGTACAAACAAACGGGTGATCGTAATAATTGAACGATCACCCTGTGGATCACCGGGTGGATCACCTAAACGATCACCCTTAAAACCCTTACTATTACTTGTTTTTTTTTTTTTGATCATT
This sequence comes from Microcystis sp. LE19-8.1F, assembly GCF_027531715.1. Lineage (NCBI taxonomy): Bacteria > Bacillati > Cyanobacteriota > Cyanophyceae > Chroococcales > Microcystaceae > Microcystis > Microcystis sp. LE19-8.1F. The sequence goes on from NZ_JAPZSO010000142.1 coordinate 20,576, forward strand.
AGGATGATCCACCTGATCCTCCGTTTGCGTCGAAAAACTTTTTTTTTAAACACACGCAAAAAAAAACGACCGCTAAACAAAAGCGATCGCTAACCCAACACCCAACACTTGACCTATCTTCTTTTCACTGGTGAGGTCAACTGATAAACCAGTTTTCGCAATTCGTCAACTTGACCCCGTAACTCTTTAACCTCGTCACCGTAGTGCTGGCAGTCGATCGCTATTTCAATAGCTTGAATGCGATCGATTATTTCCTGATGCGACGACTCCACAGCGATCAGACGTGAATTATGTTCAGAGAGTATTTTTGTCACCCCCTTAAACGCTTCCATCACTTGAGAGATTTTGTCTGGTTCTTCCCGCTCCTCTATAGTTTCCGCAGCCTCAAAAACGAGATCAAGGTTCTCCTCTACCGTTTGAAGCCGAGACTCTAAATCGGTCAGTCGTAAATCGGTCAGTCGTGAATCCTCTTCCTTGCGGATCGTTTTCCCACCGATGAACTCATCGAGGGATTCGATTAAAATCCGTTTTGCCGTCAAGCCTAGAGATTCTCCATCTTTAGAGAGAGACTTTAACTTGTCTAGGTATTCGCTAGACAGAGAGAACTGTAAATTGTTTGGAGATACTGGCATTTTAGAGTACCTATACTATACCTATAATCATTATACCTATAAACTACCTACAGTCAATACCTTGACTCTAAAAAATACCTGTAGTAATATAGGTATAGGTACATACCTATAAGATACCTGTAAAAAGGGTAAAGCCTATGACTACTAATAAATGCAGGATTACTGCTTACGTTGATAATCCTCTATCTCAGTACCTAGAGTCTTTCGCTAAGTCGGAGGGATTGTCGGTTAGTCAGGCAGTGGAAAAAATCCTGATAGCCTTTTTCGATCAATCAACCCACAAGGAAAAACTCGATCACCAAACTATCCAAAAAGCGATCGCACTTCTTTCTTCTCTTGTTAGTGACACACCAGTATCACACCCTGAAAGTGACACACCACACCGCAAAAGTAAGCCATTAGAAGATCACCCCGACACTGTTCTCCAATATCTCTATGGGGTCGTTTTGGTTGAGGATAAAAAGATCAAGGGCTTCTGGGATGGTAGAAAGTACCATGATGACCCCAACAGGTTGAAAATCTACAAAGCTCCCCCTCAAACCAGAGTGATGAGCAAAGCGGAAATCGAAGCTTCCTTTCGTGGTCAAGCCCGATGGAATGACCTTTTTAAGATTTTGGAATTATTAGGTTATCCCCACGGCTTCGATAAATGGCGAACGGTAAACCTAGAGAAAAAATGGGTAAACTCAAACCTAGACAGTTAAATCAAAAAGACGGTTTAAGCCGTCTTTTATTTGTTTTTTAGTCGATAAAATCATTCTATCGTGTTATAATGTTAAAAGCTTTTTTAGTCTCTCTTCTGCGATTACTGGCAATAGAACAAACAAAATGTTATCTTTTGACCGTTTAAATTAATAGTGAATTTGACAAACTTTTTCAGGAATGGCTAGAAAATATCCATTTTTTAAATTTTAAGGGCGAAACAATAATTGAAGGTTTTGTTGGTTGCGATTCTAGTGATGATTACTATGAAGAAGATTTCTTCTACAACAAGATTAAATATTAGGAGTTGACACTCCCCGCTCTAAAGAGACGGGGATTCTTGGTTCACAGAGATTACTTGCTTAGACAGAATTGCTTCTGAAAAAGTAGAGGTATTCTCTCCCCAAGCGTTTATTGGATCGAGCCCAAAGGTTCCGGTATGCCCTA
>NZ_JAPZSO010000211.1:0-1993 GCF_027531715.1 Microcystis sp. LE19-8.1F
TGACACTGTACCTAATACGACTGCACACCGCTATAAGCTAGTGAGGTACACATATTTTTCTTCCCTTTTGACTTTTGCCTCTTGCCTTTTGCCTAAAACCCATAACTTTTGTACCTCAGCAGACTGAAAAACGCTATAGTACAATTCAGACTATTGAGAAATGCAGGAGAATACATCAATGCTGCCTTTGTCTTCATCTCCATCCGCAGTTAAAATCACGGCCAGCGACGGACAAGCCTATGATTGCTTTGGACAAAATGTCTCCCTCGATGGCAATACTCTCCTAGTCGGAGCCGCTCAAGATGATGACAATGGCTTGGACTCTGGTTCAGCTTACATATTTAATAACACTAATGGTGTATGGACAGAGAAAGCGAAACTCAAGCCAAAAGATGGCAGAGCAGGCGACCTCTTCGGTGACACCATCAGGCTTAATAGCAACACAGCTTTTGTCGGCTCTTGGAACAGAGGTCCTGGTTCTGTGTATATCTTCAATCAGGGTAGGAGCGGGTGGATGCAGACAGCCAAACTTAGGTCGAGTGATGGAAAACAAGGGGATCGCTTCGGCACTTCTTTTGATTCGACTGATAGTGGTACGCTCCTGATCGGGGGGCCCGGCACAGACCACAAAGGCTTGGATTCAGGTTGTGTTTATATTTACGGTCAAGTCAATGGCGGTTGGACAGAAACTGGCAAAATTTATGCCAGCGATCCCTGACCGGGGGCTCTTTTTGGTAGATATATCGATATCGATGGTAATCAGGCTGTCATCGGAGCAGTCAAAAGCAATGGACAGCAACCAAACTCTGGCTCGGTTTATATTTATGAAAACCTTAATGGCATTTGGACAGAAACAGCGAAATTGAGTGCCAGCGATGGAAAAAATGGAGATGAGTTTGGAACACCGGCGGCTATTGAGGGTAACACCATTGTTGTCGGAGCATCTGAAAGTGACGAAACCAAAGGCGCAGCCTACGTTTTTGAGAAAGTAAACGGAAAATGGCAAGAAACAGCCAAACTGACTGCTAACGATGGACAAGTCGGGGAAGAATTTGGTACGTCTGTTACTATTAGTGGTAACACGATCGCCGTTAGTCCTCGCCACGATGATGATCGAGGAGTAGATTCGGGTTCAGTTTATATTTTTCAGAAAATTAATGGGGTTTGGACCCAAGTTTACAAACTTACCGCTATCGATGGAAAAGCGGGTGATGTTTTTGGCAAGCGGATAGTAATTGATGGCGATATCCTAGCCGTTACTGCTTTTCAAGATGATAACGAAGTTCCTCAAGTGCCTGATGCTGGCTCTGTATATATTTATTCCCTTTCTTCGCTCTTGTCCAATCCAGATAGCTTGACGGGAATTAAGCCAAAGGATACTCTCACTGGTGGAGCCAGCAATGACCACCTATTCGGTGGGGTTGATGATGCTCAGTTTTCTCCGCCGACTTTCAGCGATCGCTCAATTGAAGGAGATGAGATTAGTGATTTTGAACTGGCTGCTGATAGGCTATTCTCAAAACAATTTTTTACCGGCTTTGGTGACAGTGGCAATACTTCTATCGAAGATAACTCTTTAAAATTGGCAGAGATTGGCGCAGCAAGCGTCCAATTGCCAGTTCAACTAGATAGTAGCCTTGGCTTGACTAATTTTGCCCTTTCTGAGTTCTGGTTCTATACCTATTTATGCCCTTTCTTCCCTCTTGTCCAATCCAGTTAATTCGAGCCAAGAAACGACAAATCCAGATAGCTTGACGGGAATTAAGCCAAAGGATACTCTCATCGAAAATTTGCGTCTGAAACCCCGCCGTTCTAGGTTGGCTTTACTGTTAAATACTAGCGCATTTACAGAATATATGCTAAAATGTGAGACATGGAAAAAGCCTATTCGTTTCGATTTTACCCAACACCAGAACAAGAGTCGCTATTGCGGCGCACATTGGGCTGTGTAAGATTAGTTTACAACAAAGCTCTCCACGAACGAACACAAGCT
>NZ_JAPZSO010000187.1:0-21359 GCF_027531715.1 Microcystis sp. LE19-8.1F
CTTCTCCTAAAGGAATTGGTTATGTTAGTGGAGATACCGAAAAACAGCTATCTGTAAGCGATGCCAATTGGAAACGATTGGGACAGATAACTGTTAGCAAGATTCAGTTAATTCGTCGTTCTAACGGTTTAATTGTTTCTCACTAACTCATATAAAGCCGCCCTCCGCTATCGCTAAAGGGCGGGGTTTCAGACCCAGTTTTTCAATGAAAATTCTCAGAACCCAAACCCTGCGCGGTCCCAACTACTGGAGTATTCGTCGCGACAAGCTCATTGTTATGCGTCTGGATCTCGAAGATCTCGCAGAGAAGCCATCGAATGAAATCCCCGGCTTTTACGAGGGATTAATCGACGTTCTGCCCAGTTTAGTCGAACATTACTGCTCCCCCGGTTATCGCGGCGGTTTCTTTGAACGAGTCCGCACTGGTACTTATATGGGCCATATTATCGAACATATCGCCCTGGAATTGCAGGAATTGGCGGGAACTCCCGTCGGGTTTGGTCGCACTAGAGCCACCTCCACCCCAGGAGTCTATAACGTCGTGTTTGAATACGTTGAGGAGCAAGCGGGACGTTATGCGGGTCGGGCTGCCGTGCGGTTGTGTCAATCGATTGTCGATACGGGAACCTATCCTCAGGAAGAATTGGCCCAAGATTTAGCAGATTTACGCGATTTATGCAATAATGCCTCCCTCGGTCCGAGTACCGAAACTATCGTCAAAGAAGCACAAGCTAGAAATATCCCCTGGTTACTCCTGAGCGCTCGTGCCATGGTGCAATTGGGCTATGGCGTTCACCAAAAGCGCATTCAAGCCACTTTAAGCAGTTTTTCGGGGATTTTAGCCGTTGAGTTGGCCTGTGACAAGGAAGGCACAAAAACTATCCTCAAGGATGGTGGGATTCCAGTCCCCCGGGGTACGGTGATTCAATACTTGGATGAGTTGTCAGCGGCAATCGAGGAAGTGGGAGGGTTTCCCATCGTGATTAAACCCCTCGATGGCAACCACGGCCGGGGTATCAGCATCGACATCAAAAATCAACAGGAAGCAGAGGAAGCCTATGATCTGGCCAGTGCCGCCTCGAAAACCCGCAGCGTGATCGTAGAAAGGTATTATAAAGGCAGTGATCACCGAATTTTAGTCATAAACGGCAAAGTCGCCGCCGTGGCCGAACGGATTCCCGCTCACGTCGTCGGTGATGGGCGCTCAACTGTAGAAGAATTAATCGAAATTACTAATCAAGATCCCAACCGGGGCGAGGGTCACGCCAACGTTTTAACTAAAATAACTATTGACAAAACCGCCCTTAATGTGCTAGGAAAACAGGGCTATGAATTAACCAGCATTTTACCCCAAGGTGCGATCGCCTATCTGCGGGCTACCGCTAATTTAAGCACCGGCGGCATCGCTGTGGATCGTACCGACGAAATTCACCCCGAAAACGTCTGGATCGCCCAAAGAGTGGCAAAATTAATCGGTTTGGACATTGCCGGTATCGATGTGGTGACAGATGATATCCGCAAACCCCTGAAAGAAGTGGACGGGGTGATCGTAGAAGTCAACGCCGCCCCCGGTTTTCGGATGCACGTCGCCCCTAGTCGCGGTTTACCCCGCAATATCGCCGCCCCAGTTATCGATATGTTATTCCCCCCCGGGACTCCCAGTCGCGTGCCAATTCTGGCAATTACGGGAACTAACGGCAAAACCACCACTAGCCGCTTAATTTCTCATATTTGCCGACAAACGGGGAAAGTAGTCGGATTTACCACGACGGACGGCGTATATATCGATGATTATCTCGTAGAAAAGGGCGATAACACCGGTCCCTACAGTGCCAGTATGATTTTGAAAGATCCCACAGTGGAGATTGCCGTGTTAGAAACGGCCCGGGGTGGTATCCTGCGATCGGGTTTAGCCTTTAATCAGTGCGATGTGGGAGTGGTGTTAAATGTGGCCGCCGACCATTTGGGTATCGGCGATATCGACACCATCGAACAAATGGCGAAGGTAAAAAGCGTTGTGGCCGAGGTGGTTAGCGCCGAGGGTTACGCGGTTTTAAATGCCGATGACCCCTTGACCGCTAGTATGGCCGAAAAAGTCAAGGGAAGAGTCGCTTATTTTTCCATGAGTCCCGATAACCCGATTATTCACGACCATATCCGTCGCGGTGGCATGGCCGCCATCTATGAGAATGGCTATCTGTCGATTCTAGAGGGAGAATGGACGCTGAGAATCGAGGAAGCGGTCAATATTCCCGTGACTATGCAGGGAATGGCTCCTTTTATGATTGCTAACGCCTTGGCCGCCTGTTTAGCGACTTTTGTGCAGGGTATCGATATCGAGTTAATTCGCCAAGGGGTGCGGACTTTTAAACCTTCCGTGGCCCAAACCCCCGGCAGGATGAACCTGTTTGACTTGGGACACCATCACGCTTTAATCGATTATGCCCATAATCCCGCCGGATACGAAGCCGTCGGCGGTTTTGTCGGCAATTGGTCCGGGGAAAAAGTCGGCGTGGTCGGCGGACCTGGCGATCGACGCGATGATGATTTAATTTTATTAGGGAAATTATCGGCCCAAATGTTCGATCGGATTATTGTTAAGGAAGATAACGATACTCGCGGTCGCCGCCGGGGGGAAGTGGCCGATTTAATTCTCAGGGGAATTAGCCAAGAAAATGCCAGTTTGCGGCCGGAAGTTATTCTCGATGAAACGGAAGCTTTAGAGAAGGCTTTAAGTACGGTTTCTGAGGGTGGTTTAGTGGTAATTTTCCCGGAAAGTGTCACCCAGGCGATCGATTTGATCGAGAAACATCGACCCCTGACCGATAACCAGGGTTAGAAGTTGGGAAAAATAGCTAGAAAATAAAGTAGTGCCAATTGTTACTGAGTACGATGGTTTAATCAAAATCAGCCGAAATCCCTATTATGAGACTCGGCTTGGTTCCGCTTATTTGGGTAATAGCCTGACACTGATGGGGGAGTTGCCGGATGAGAGTGTCGATTTGATTTGTACTTCCCCACCTTTTGCCTTAGTAAGAAAAAAAGAGTATGGCAATGTGGACGCTGATGATTACGTTGAATGGTTTAAAATATTTGCTGGTGAATTTTATCGTATTCTCAAGCCCAAAGGCTCCCTAGTTATAGATATTGGTGGTAGTTGGCTTAAAGGTTTTCCCGTGCGTTCTCTGTATCATTTCGAGTTAGTTATAGAACTTTGTAAACCGAGATTAGAAGGTGGACTAGGTTTTTTTCTCGCCCAAGAACTTTTTTGGTATAATCCAGCCAAACTTCCTACCCCCGCAGAATGGGTGACAGTCAGGAGGGAACGCGTCAAGGATGCTGTCAATACCGTTTGGTGGTTATCGAAGGAGCCGCACCCGAAAGCAAATAACAAGAGAGTTTTACGCCCTTATAGCGAGGCAATGAAAAACCTGATTAAAAATGGCTATGAGGCAAAACTGCGCCCGTCAGGACATGATATTTCCACTAAATTTCAGAATGACCGAGGAGGAGCTATTCCCCCAAATATTATTACTGATTCTATTCAGGAAAGAGGCGCGTCTATAGGTAGTCCAGTACTGGGAGAGTTCAACTGGATTTTAGAGAATGATTTAGGGCAGCCAGTAAATGTTATATCCGCTTCTAACACGGCATCTAATGATTACTATCAAAGAAGATGTAAGGAAGAAGGGGTGAAACCCCATCCTGCTAGATTTCCGCAAGCTTTACCCGAATTTGTTATTAGTCTCTGTACTGAGCCTGGTGATTTAGTTCTCGATCCTTTTGCCGGTTCAAACATGACAGGACGAGTAGCTGAAACCCTTGAGCGTCGTTGGTTAGCGTTTGAATTAAATGAAGATTATATGATAGCTTCGCAGTTTCGATTTGAACAAGATGCTCCTTTGGTCGTAGCTCCTATAAAGGATAGAAAAACTCTTAAAGCACGAGCCTTAGAACTGGCTAAGGATTATCCTGACAAAAGCTTGACAATGGATACTCAAAAACCTTTTGTTCAGTTAGATTTGTTTCCTGCCAGCGATAATAGTATGACAGACAAAAAAATTATCAGATTTACCTACGGCGACCAGTTTTCTCCTAAGCAATTTCAAGCATCTGAATTAGTACAACTTTGTTCTGATTGTCTTCCCGATCGTCGAGTGCTTCAGGATGAGATTGCTAAACGTTATTATGCTGACCATTCCAGCCAAAACGATCTACAGAAAGGAGAGAATCGTGGCAAACTTGCCATGAATACATTTCTTTCCCTTCGTGCTTATAAGTTGGTTGAATCAATTGATGGTGATGATTGGCAGTATCGACTCACGGATATCGCTAATGAAATATTAGACAATCAACAAGATAGTGAGACAGTTTTCACAATTTTTGCTCGCCATATTCTTGTTAACCTAACTGGAATGTCCCTAATAAAAGCCATAGAAGCGATTAATAGTAGGGGAGATAAACCCCAGCTAGAAATCATCGCTTACGAACTTCAAGAAATGGGGTATTCACTCTCGACCAATTGTACTTATGTTAGTACCATGAGACAATGGTTACAAGAAGCTAAAGTCCTGGAGAAAAGTTATGAGATTAACTGGGATCGAGTCTATGATCTATTGGAACTCGATCAAGACTATATTGACGAGCTTTATACTCTTAGTTCCGAACAAAAATATTTTTTACTGGCTATGCTTCAGATGGCGATTACTGAGCTAACCGAGTGGAATAAAATTACCAGATACGCCACCAGTGTTTATAAAATACGATTCCCCTCGAAATCTTTTGTTCAGGATATTATTCAACCTTTAGTAAAAGTCGGCTTAATTGCAACTGAGAAAACGACCAGCGGACGAGGAGCGAAACCTAATCTTGTCAAGCTTACCGAGAAATCACAGCTAGAACTGTTATCTAGATTATTACAATCTATATCCGATATTACAGAAATCTCCCAAACCGAGCTAAATCGAAGTTTTGAAGATGTTGTTAATGACCTAGATAATCCCGATAAACATATTAAAGGTAAAGCTCTTGAACTGCTGGCGATTTGGATGATTCGTCTAACCAGTCTTAGATTCACAAAATGGCGGAAAAGAGACTATGAAACTGGACAGGGTGAAGTAGATGTTCTGGCAGCATCAGACCGCTTTGTTTATCATCGTTGGCAAATTCAGTGTAAAAATACAAAGCGAGTAGATGTAGAAGTATTAGCCAAAGAAGTTGGTATGACCTTCGTAACAGGGTCTGACGTAGTTATGATTGTGACTACTGGTGAATTTACTAGAGACGCTTTTCAGTATGCTTATCGAATGATGGAAGTATCGAGATACTATATGGTGTTGATACAAAAAGAAGACATTGATGCAATTAAACAAGATAGAACCAATATTATCAAAATTCTTGATCGTCGTGCAAGGCGCGTGTTCGCCAAGAAAGAGTTGGGCTTAACTGATAATACAATTGACGAGATAGAAAGTGAAGATAATTCACTGGCAGAGTTATTGGAATTCTCCGGGGAGGAATAAAATTTCAGAAAATATCAAGGAGATTGCGTTAGGCAATCCCTTGTTTTTAGAGAAACAATCAAGATGTTAATATTGCCGTAACGCATCAAAAACTTTTCTTTTCTAGAATTGCTAATCGTAACCGGCGAGCAAGGGAAAATAAACTGGTAGAATCTGAATAGAAGTGGTTACTTTGGCGATCGCTAATACCGCGTCGAAATTTTCCTCGTGGGTAATCAAGCGATCAAAAGTAGATGAATTCGTGGGGAGATTCTTGGATGTTAGCCGCCGATACTCAAGCAATTCTTTTGCTTTGTGCCAATTTTGGACAAAATCGCCCTACAGAACCCTCGCCCTTCACCTTGAGCGAGTATAATAGTATTGCTAGTTGGCTACGGCAACAGCAATTAACTCCCGCAGACCTGCTTGATCGCAGTTTACAGGAAAAATTACCAGATATCACGATCGCGCGCACTGGATTCTGGGCGTCTTTTTTCCCTACTCAATCGGGTTTTTTGCTAGGATTAACCCTAGAAAAATGGCTAAACCAAGGACTATGGATTATCGGACGGGGAGAGGATATTTATCCCCAAAGTCTCAAACAGAAACTTAAACATCTTGCCCCCCCATTATCTGTGGCATTGGCGATCGCTATTTCCTTTCTTTGGCAGGATTAGCGATAATTGGTTTTAGAGATAGCGATCATCGATGCTTGCGATCGCGTCTAGAGCCAGATTCAGTTTCAGCACGTTAACCCCCGGTTCGCCGAAGATGCCGAGAAAGCGAGCGTCGGTGTTTTTGGTAACGAGGATCTCCACTTGATTGGGCGGTAATCCGCGCGAGCGCGCCACCCGATCGATCTGCGCTCTAGCTGCCTCCGGGGTGATATGGGGATCGAGACCGGAACCGGAGGTGTACACCAGATCTGCGGTGGGTTTAATTGCCGCTTTCTCTAATCGGGGAATCTCCCCCTCGAGTGCTTTTTGCGGATCGGGATCGGGTTTTCCTTTAATCCGTTCGATCAATGCGGGGTTACTAGGAGCTAGGTTACTCGCCCCCGAAATCCCGGTTTGCAGGATCTTGTTAGGATCGTTTTTCGGATCGGCCGTACTGTAGGCGGTGGTACTCAGGCGACTATTGAAATAGCGATCGCTGGTGAAAGGTTGCCCAATTAGAGCCGAACCCACCACTTGACCTTGATTATTGGTGATCAAACTCCCGTTCGCTTGCCAGGGAAAAAGAATTTGACCGACGGCGATCATCGCAAAAGGATAGATCAGCGCAGTGATCACCCAGAGAACTAGGGTAGAACGGATGGCTCTACCGGCCTCGCGTGCAAAACTCATAATTAGACCTCTTATAAAAATCAAAAATTGTCGTGGTTAGTGAGGAGTCAGGAGACAGGAGACGGGAGACGGGAGAATTAAGAATAAACAACAATCAATTTTTTGAACTCTCAAAAATTAATTATGCCAGAAGTCTATTAAAACCTCTCCGGTACAAAGATGACCAAGAACAGATAGATAAATAACGCAAAGGCGACTAATCCTAAAAGGGTTAATGCGGAGGCTTGCCCCCTATTTATAGCACTTCCCGTAGAAGCTTGAACGATGGAGGAGAAAAGAATTGTCAGACATAAATTTAAGAAAATATACCAGAAAAATCGGTGTTTTCTAAGGGATGCTTTCATAAGAATTAGAGTTTTTTTGAGATTTGTTTTTGCCAGTAAATCAAGAAAATAGCTGTAGTTGTCAAAAATTATCAGACACCCCCCTTATCAAGGGGGGATTAAGGGGGGATCAAAGACAAAATCTATTTTCAATTTAATTATAACCACTTACTTAGCTGTAGTTGTCGATAGGTTATCTTGTTTCCCTTTTTCAATTCATAGTTAAGAATACATTGGCCTACATATCTAGCCAAATTAATAGGAACAGCATTGCCAATCATTTGTTCTAGATTAGATTTTGTTCCAGCAAAAATAAAGTCTTTAGGAAAAGTTTGAATATAGCTTCGCTCGATTGTTGTTAGCGGTCTTAATTTTTCCTTAAGATGACAAGCATCACCGGGATGTTGTCGATAGGTTTTGGGAACTGGTCGATTTACTCCTCGAATAGTAGGGCTAGGTTCATAAATACTGAATATCGCCCTTCTTTGATAGCTTCTAGGATGTCTATAATAGTATTCTATATCTAATTCTTTGCCCATATAGTCAAATACAGTCAGAGGTTGACTTGATAGATTTTCATTGATCTCATCGATTAAAAAATCATCTTCTTCGTTCATTTTACCGATCAGAAAATATCTTTTTCTAGTTTGAGGAACTCCGCAGTAACAAGAATTAATAACTTTTCCAGTTAAACCATAACCATGGCTTTTAAAAATTTGTTTTGCTTGAGTGAGTATTTTACTTTTCTCAATTCTATCCACATTTTCCATAACAAACCATTGGGGACTTACTCTAGTTACAATTTCAGCGAATGTGAGCGTTAGATTCGCTCGTCCTAAACCCTCGTCTCTCTTACCCGCACTGGAAAAGTCTTGACAAGGAGGGCTGCCGACAATAATCTCAGGATTATATTGAGCCAATATTTCTTGATTAGATTCTCTAGATAAATCGACATTAAATATCGGATGACTAAAGTTATTTCTATAGACATCTATAGCAGGTATCCAATTATCAAATGCGGCCACAATAGTAAACCCCGCTTTCTGGAAACCTAAAGATAAACCACCACAACCAGCGAATAAATCGATTGTGATCATTTTGCTCCCTCCTCTAAATTAAACAAATCGGGTGAATTATAAATAATAGCATCAAATCGCCTTTCAGGACTCAATAAATTTTGTCCACCTCCTAAAATAATTTCTCTGATTTCTGACTTGTTAATTCTGGGTCGATGCAAAATTTCTGAACGCATATACCGGTTGGTAATTTTGCCGCTTAATGCAAACGCTTTATCGTTTTTTGTATTGTAAGAAAGTTGATCGATTATTTTTCTATGATTGATGCGCTCCTGTTTGCTGAAATCGTCAAGCATTTTGAACAGCCATATCGCAGAACGTATTTGTCTGGAAATAGTTTTTTCTATTCTCGCTTCAAATTTAGTCAGATCTACGAATAGCCGAGTGAAAGCTAGATCGCTCCAAACGAACACATCTAAACATTGCTCTGCCAATTTTGAAGATTTGCCTTCCGTTTTCCAGATAGGCTGTATTAAAAATGGTTGTTGATAGGGCAATAAATCAAGCGATAGTCGGTCAATAACGCCAACTATTGATAGTAAATAAGGCATTACCTCTCTCGGTTCTGTCCAGTCTTGAATAGAATCGAAATCACTACCGATAATCTCCTGTAATTTTTGTGTATTTTGCCTAATGTGATTAATTATACTACAGGCGAGATACACAATGGTATCTGGTCTAACCACTATTTCACATCCATAACGAATATCTTCTAAGTCACAAGTTGTATTGTCTGGTAAAGCGGTTAATTTAATTTCCAGACCTCGAAGACAATTACCGTTATCGATTCTCTGGGTTACTAGATCGACTCTAGGCAAACTACCGATTACAAATTGATTATACGGCGTAAATTGACTCTCGAAAGCATAAAATAAATTATCGGAATCGGGAGCTAGACCGTATAACTCTTGTGTACTTAACTCCGCCGGTTGAATTTTTAAATTTTCATCGAGTTTCAGATATACATTTTTCAGTCCTTTCCCATCTAAGTAAGCGCACAAAGAAGCTGGAAATGAGGAATTAAATTGATTTTTACCCCATGTTTCTTTTTGGGTAAAATCCCGATTCGAGTGCTTCAATCCGAATAAACTAGGCTTAAATATTGCCGATTTTGCCATTACCTCAACCCGATCGCTGAAATTATCTCATCAATAATCTTAATAGCAATAAACGGCGCAATCATGCCTCCCACGCCGTAGATGAGGATATTGCGCCGCAATAGTTGGTCAGCAGTGAGCGGGCGAAATTGAACGCCTTTAAGTGCTAGGGGAATCAAAACGGGGATAATTAGGGCATTGTAGATCAGGGCCGAGACGATCGCCGATTGAGCGCTTTTCAAACCCATAATGTTTAAAGGACCGATCCCGGCAGCGGCGAAAATCGTCGGGATAATGGCGAAATACTTAGCGATATCGTTAGCTACCGAAAACGTGGTCAGGGCGCCGCGGGTAATGAGTAACTGTTTGCCGATGGTCACTAAATCGATCAGCTTGGTCGGGTCGGAATCGAGATCCACCATATTGGCCGCCTCCTTCGCCGCTTGGGTTCCGGAGTTCATCGCCACACCGACATTAGCCTGGGCCAGTGCCGGTGCGTCGTTAGTGCCGTCCCCCGTCATGGCAACTAACTTGCCCTGGGATTGCTCGCGACGGATCACCTCGATCTTATCTTCCGGGGTGGCCTCGGCGATAAAATCATCCACCCCCGCCTCCGCCGCAATCACCGAGGCCGTGATCTGGTTGTCGCCGGTGAGCATGATCGTTCTGACACCCATGCGCCGTAATTGGTCAAAACGCTCTTTTAATCCCGGCTTGACGATGTCTTTGAGATAAATAACCCCGTAGATATCGTTACCCCGACAGACGGCCAGGGGAGTCCCCCCCAAACGGGAAACCCTTTCCCGTGCCTGATCGAGGCTGGCGGGAACAGAACCACCGCGGGAACGGACGAAACCTTTAATCGCTTCTACGGCCCCCTTGCGGTATTCCTCGCCGTCCCTATCGGTGCCGCTCATGCGGGTACGAGCCGAGAATGGGACTCCCTCGCCGGGTTGACCATCGATATCGAGGTTTGCGCCCAAATTCCGGGCTAAAGCAACGATCGAGCGTCCTTCCGGGGTTTCGTCGAAAAGGCTGGCCGCTAGACAGACCCGGGCTAATTCCTCGAGGTTATGACCGTTGGCCGGGATAAATTCGTCAGCCAGCCGGTTGCCGAGGGTGATCGTTCCCGTTTTGTCGAGAAGGAGGGTATTTACGTCGCCGCAGGCTTCCACCGCACGCCCGGAGGTAGCGATGACGTTAAACTGAGCCACGCGATCCATGCCGGCGATGCCGATGGCGCTCAATAAACCGCCGATCGTCGTGGGAATGAGGGCGACGAGAAGGGAGATCAAGATGGCGATACTGGAACCGGCCCGAAAGGTATCCGCAACCGCCGGCCCGAGGCTCGTGTCTAGAAAACTGGCGATATAGTTCCCGATCGACGGAATCGTGGCCACGACAATTAAAAAGACTTGGGTTAACACGGCCAGAAGTACCGTCAGCGCGATCTCGTTGGGGGTTTTCGTGCGCTCGGCCCCTTCCACAAGGGAGATCATGCGATCGATAAAACCCTGACCAGGATCTTGAGCGATCCGCACCGTCAACTCGTCCGAGAGAAGCCTAGTGCCGCCGGTGACGGAACTGGCGATGTCGGTGCCGGGTTGTTTGAGGACCGGGGCCGATTCTCCGGTGATCGCCGATTCATCCACCGAACCGATTCCCTCGATCACTTCCCCGTCGGCGGGAATCACGTCCCCGGCCACCAGTTTCACCCGATCGCCCCGACCCAAGGACGTGGAACTGACCGACTCGATCGAGCCGTCGGCCAGGATTTTCCGGGCCATCGTGTCGCTGCGGGTCGATCGCAGGGCATCGGCCTGGGCTTTTCCCCGTCCCTCGGCGATTGCCTCGGCGAAGTTGGCGAACAGCACCGTGAAGAAGAGGATCAGGGTGATGATGCCGTTAAGTAGCCGTTGTTGTCCCCTCTCCCCGGCGATCGTGCCGAATAGATGCGGGTCGATCGTGACCAGGTCCGTGACGATCGTTCCCAACCAGACCACGAATAGGACAGGGTTACGCACGGCGATGCGCGGGTCGAGTTTAAGGAAGGACTGCCGGATCGCACGTTGATAGAGACCTGTCCGGTTTACCTTGGGGGTATGGCGGCGGTCGTCCCGGCGACCTCTCGGCACTCGCAACGGGCGGGGGGACTTAGAATTTCCTTTGTTCGTTCTCATAAATTATCTAAACTCCTAGCCGATCATCCGGGGGATTTGAAAGGCTTCCGCGATCGGCCCGAGGGCTAATATCGGCAAGAAAGTGAGCGCACCGAGAATTAAAATCACCCCCGCCGTCACGCCGGTAAAGAGTCCGGTATCGGTGCGGAGGGTTCCGGTGGTGGCGGGAACCGGTTGTTTGCGGGACATCCCATCGGCTAAGAAGAGCAGGGCAGCGATCGGGATATACCGTCCGGCGAGTAAACTGAAGCAGGCGCTTAGATTCCACCAGAGAGCGGTCATCGTCGGTTTCGCCCCAGATGCGATCGCAAGCGGTGCGGGTTGGGAGTCCCCCAGTCCCTCGAATCCCGACCCGTTATTGGCGGCGGCGGAAGCGTACTCGTAGATAACTTGAGATAATCCGTGAAAGCCGGGGTTACTGATGCCCCGAAAGTCGGGAAAGGCAAGGGCGATCGCTCCGGGGATGAGGATGGCGATCGGGTGAACCAGCAGAATTAAAAAACTCGCTAACACCACTTCCCGCTTCTCGATTTTGCGCCCGAACAATTCGGGGGTTCTTCCCACCATTAGCCCGGTGACGAATACCGCCAGGATCAGATAGGCGAACAGGTAGGCGGTGCCGGTTCCCTGGCCGCCGAAGACGATTTGCAGGAACAGATTCGAGAGGGTGGCGAAGCCGCCGTTCGGCATCAAGGAATCGTGCATGGCGATCACCGCACCGCACATGGTGGCCGTGGTAGTTACCGCGTACAGGGCCGATTGCGCCCAACCGAAGCGTACTTCTTTCCCCTCGAAGTTAACCGCTCGATCGACCCCTAGTAGGGAGTTAACCGCCTGGTTGCCGTTATATTCTCCGATCGCTGTGATGATCGTAAAGCCGATGAAGATACCGAGGGGAATTAGATAGATTAACCGAGCTTGCTTGAGATTATCGGCGAAAACCCCGTAGGTATAGATCAGGGAGGTGGGAATCGAGAGAATCGCCACCAACTGCACCAGATTGACGAATCCGTTCGGGTTTTCCAAGGGGTGGGCCGAGTTGCTGGCAAAAAAGCCGCCGCCGTTTTCTCCCAATTCCTTAATAATCTCGAAGTGGGCTACTGGACCGCGGGCGATCGCCTGACTGAGGTTGGGGTTTTCTAGCGTCGGCAAGATCGCTGGGCCTGCGAGGGTTTCCGGGACTCCGGCGATGATCAGGGCAATTGCCCCCACGATCGAGATCGGTAAGAGGATACGGGTGATCGCTCGGATCAGATCCACGTAGAAATTGCCCAACGGTCGCCCCGTCAGTCCCCGAATCAAGGCGATCCCCACCGCTAGACCGGTTCCGGCCGAAGTGAACATCTGGTAGCCAAGACCCCAGATCTGACTCGCGTAGCTGAGGGTGGTTTCTCCTGAATAATGCTGTTGGTCGCTGTTGGTGATAAAGGAAATCGTCGTATGTAGCGTGGTGTCCCAAGAAGGGGCGGGGAGCCCCGTCGGGTTGAGGGGAAGGACTCCTTGGCCCGCAATCAGGGAAAAAACCAGAATTGCTATTACCGCGTTACTGTAGAGAACGGCGCGGAGGTACTGCCAGCCGGTCATATTCTCTTTCCCTTTCACCCCGACGAAGCTGTAAAGAAGACTCTCGACTCGATCGCACAGTGGATCGAGTGGGGTTCTCTGTTCCATGAAAACCCTCGCCATATAGCGCCCGAAAAAGGGAGTGATTGCCACGATTATCAGGATCGTGAGTGCGATTTGAATCCATCCTTGCAACATGGTTCGATCAACTCCAAAAAAAGGCAAGTGGCGGCTCGATCGACGGATTCGACAAGCTCACCGTCCACGAGCGACCTGGAAAATGACGGGTTCGCTGTCTCGAACCAGCTTGAGAAAACCGAGTTTGTCTCATCGTTAGCGATCGTTAACAAATGGATGTCGAGGGATTACTATCACCTCTGCTGGAATGATTGTAGCGATTTTTCGCGCCTTGACAATCTATATTTTTTCCGTTCGTTATCCTGTCAGCTTTTACGCACTTATGCAGAAATACTGATAATCAGCAATTATCAGTGAGTCTTAGGATTTTAGGTCACCAGTGGCTGAACAAACAGGAATAATTATGCAAACGCCATCGCAATTTATGCCTTTATTTAGAAAACGGGTTTCTTTAAGAAACCCGTTTTCTGGACTTGTGGCGATCGCATCTTCGCCATGACAAGGAGTAAGATTGCTTCGGAGGGTTTTTAGTTGAAACAGAAAGGTTAACGCCGAAAGCGTCCCCCTCTTTTCGTAGTTCCCCTCTCCTCGTATTTTAGGGGGGTAAGGTCATAACAATCCGTTGCCAAAACAGACTTTTCAGAATATAATATAGAAGAGTAGTCATTCATCGCTCAGATTAGTTAAGATGATATTACATGACTAATAATGTTGACCATGATCGCTTATTTAAGGAGTTAATATCCACCTTTTTTGTCGAATTTATTGAGTTGTTTTTTCCTGAAGTAATGAATTATTTAGACCCAGACTCAATTACTTTTTTAGACAAAGAAGTATTTACCGATGTCACGGAAGGAGAAAAGCATGAAAGCGACTTAGTAGCACAAGTTAGGTTTCGCGGAAAAGAATCTTTCTTTCTGATTCATGTCGAGGCGCAGGAAAGTTCTCGAAAATGGTTTAATCGGCGAATGTTTACTTATTTTGCTCGCTTTCATGAGAAATTTGTCTTACCGATTTATCCCATTGTAATTTTTTCTTACTCCAGCCAAAAAAAGAAGCAATTAGTCAGTATGTGGTCGATTTTACTGATTTTAAGGTGTTAGAATTTAACTATCAAGTAGTGCAGTTAAATCGATTAAATTGGCGAGATTTTCTCAATCAGCCGAATCCGGTTGCTTCGGCTTTGATGGCGAAGATGAACATTGCAGACAAAGAGCGAGCAAAAGTTAAGGCGGAATGTCTGCGCTTGTTAATTACTTTAAAGTTAAATCCTGCGAAAATGCAATTAATTTCTGGATTTATTGATACTTATCTCAATCTAAATCCGGTCGAAGAGATACAATTTCAAGAAGAGATTAGCACATTTAGTCAACCCGTACAGGAGGGAGTTATGCAAATTACCACCAGTTGGATGCGTCAAGGTATCGAACAAGGTATCGAACGCGAAAAGACATTGATTCTTCGTCAAATTAAACGCAAGTTAGGGGAGATTAATCCTTCATTGGAAACTAAAATTATGCAGTTAAGTATTGATGATGTCGAAGTATTAGGAGAAGCTTTATTCGACTTCTCTACGGTTGAAGATTTAATCAATTGGTTAAATACTTTAACAGATTAGCTCTTCGGTTAGCGATCGCCTCCCTCGCAGCGGTTGGGATTACCCGATTTTTGCCTAAATTCAACTAACAACTAACCCGCTCCACTTTTGTCCACTTTTATTGATTTAATGTCCACTTTTACTGTAAGTCTTGTCAAGAAATGTTACGATTTAAATTTTATGCTTGACTTCATTGAGGGAGTAATACGGCCATCCGTTGAGTATAGGCTACATATCAAGAGAGGCACTCATGTAAGAGGCACTCATGCAAAACGGAGAATAAATAATCAGTCTTTGATAACCGGATTTAGTGTAACTATACCCTCGGCTGGTGACGAACCGAGTTAGGGGGTATGGCGATCGCTCAACGACTCAAACTCTGATTAGCCGTCTAGGTTATACTTCTTGTGTCTAGGTGCAAACCCCTTTGATTGATTTTTGAGAACCTCAGAAATGAAGATGACTACTCTTAACGAATACTCTCTTATTGTGGGAAATGCCCCTAATTTAGTCATTACCGAAGCAACTGCACCGACATCAGGTATTAGGAGACCATAGTGCAGAAACATTTCGTCCTTTATGGGAGTTAGTTAAAACCAGGGGATGTTATTTTTATGTAACAGATGGCTGGTCGGTTTATCCCTGCTTTATTGCTGATGAAGACCATATTATTAGCAAGACATATATGACAAGAGTGGAGGGGTAAAATACTAGATTGAGACAGTACCTAGCTCGACTTCACCGTAAAACTCTCTGCTATTCTAAGTCTATTGAAATGTTAGGGTATTCAATAGGTTTATTAATCCATTATCTTAAGTTTTGGGAAGTTCCTATTCCTGCCTGATTCATACCTTGATTCAGCAACGCCAAAAATGGTATAAGAAGATTTGGTCATGACTTCCAAGATAGAATCGGAGTAGAGGATATCTTATTTTTGTTTTCCCAATTGTTGGGCTTTATAAAAAGTTTCTAAACTGTGACTATCCCCGACAAAACGCCAGTGCCAGGGTTCATAATTAATACCCTGGGGATTATTTTCGGGGAAAGATAACTCAAAACTATACTGGGCAGCGTTATTTTGCAACCAACGAAAAGCGGCAGTATTGGCAAAACTGCTACTTAAATTCGTTGCGGGAGCGTGACCATCGCCAATATCGATCGCATAACCGGTATGATGTTCGCTGTAACCCGGAGGTGCGCTCACTTCTGCTCGTTTGCGGGTTTGCTGATTGCGTTGTTTTTTAACTTCAAAAAAGAGCTTGTCTTGGGTTGCTTTCGATCGAAATGCGGAAATCGGCATTAAAATCACCCCCGACCTTCTCGCGTCACTCTGCATCTGGATAAAAGCTTTGGCTGCTGCCTTCCTTAAACGCATAGCACCATCCGTAGTAATAGGGGCTAATTCCTTCTCCGGGGCCTCTTCATAGAGTAAATGACCTAGAACGTTCACAATGGGGCTAGGAGTGGGTTTAATGGGGGGGGAGGGGTTAACCGGTTTTTCTACGGTAGCAGGGGGACGATTCAAGACTGCTAGGGCAATTAGGCCGGTTCCCACCAGAGCAAGTAAACCGCTTGCGATCGCTATTAGACCATTAGGATTAGTAGTTTTTCTGTACTGGTTGTCCCGCAAAGCTTCGGGAATATCATCGATCGGTTTCACGGTTTACTTACCCTCCTGCAAGATAATTACATTATTCCCCGGCCACTCCATCTTGACGAGCAGCGTGTTGAACGGCGGCGGCCACAGCCGTAACTACACGACTATCAAAAACCGAGGGAATAATATTCTCTCGATTGAGATTAGCAGGAGTGATCAAAGAAGCGATCGCTTTGGCCGCTTCCAGATACATATTATCGGTGATTGCCCTAGCGCGACAGTCCAAGGCCCCGCGAAATAATCCGGGGAAAGCGAGAACATTATTAATCTGATTGGGATAATCGCTGCGTCCGGTAGCCACCACGGCCACCAAATCATTGATTAATTCCGGTTGAATTTCGGGAATGGGATTAGCCATGGCAAAGACGATCGCATTTTTAGCCATTCCCTTGACCATTTCGGGAGTCAATACTCCCGGTGCGCTCACCCCCAAGAAGACATCAGCGCCTTTCAGCGCATCCCCTAGCTTACCACTGGCGGCCACGGCCCAAGCTTGTTTTTCTGGGGTTAAATCGTCCCGTTTTTGGGAGAGGATGCCATGGGAATCACAGAGGATTATATTTGTAGCTCCTGCGGTTTTAAAGAGAGTAGCGATGGCGATACCCGCCGCACCCGCACCATTAATGACGATTTTGACTGTATCAAGCGATTTTTTGACCAATTTGAGGGCATTAATCAGGGCAGCCAGGGAAACGATCGCTGTACCGTGTTGATCATCGTGGAAAACGGGAATATTTAATTCCGCTCGCAGACGTTTCTCGATTTCAAAACAGCGTGGAGCGCCGATATCCTCTAGGTTAATACCCCCAAAAACCGGAGCGATTCTTTTGACGGTTGCGATGATTTCTTCGGGGTCTTGGGTGGCTAAACAGATGGGAAAAGCGTCAATTCCGGCGAATTCCTTGAATAACATTGCCTTCCCTTCCATTACTGGTAGGGCAGCCTCTGGCCCGAGATTTCCTAATCCTAATACCGCGCTACCATCGGTAACTACAGCGACGGTGTTGCCCTTGATGGTCAATGAGTACACTTGTTCGGGGTCGTGGGCGATAGCGGTGCAGATGCGACCAACTCCGGGGGTGTAGGCCATGGCCAGGTCATCTTGGGAGGTGAGGGGAATACGACTCTCAATGGAGATTTTACCCCGACGATGGAGATCAAAGGTGCGATCGGAAACTTTCAGGAGTTTAACATCCGGTAGAGCTTTAACCGCGGCGATAATCTGTTCCGCTTGGTCGGTACTAGCGGCATCAACCATCACCTCGCGGGTGCTAATCTTTAAATTGCGTTCGATCAGAGAAATTTGCCCTAAATTCCCCCCCACGTCGGCGATCGCATTGAGGACAGAAGCGAAGGTTCCCGCTTGATTGGGGATTTCTATCTTGAGACTTAAACTATAGCTAGGATTGGGCGTTAAATGAACCATGCTGAAGGCTTCCAATACTGATAAATATTGATTATCTTCTATCTGTGAGAGACTTTGGTATCTAATCGTGCAGTTTCTTTAGCTATTATGATATCTGTGGTCATAATACCAGTGGAGCGGGGTGTGGGGTGTGGGGAGATGGCAAATTAGGTTAGACTTCATCTTAATGAGAAAGACTGTAAATATGACTAGAGAATTATATCCAGCGATTGCTCCCTATTATACTGGTTACTTAAAAGTATCGGCTCTCCACACAATTTATTATGAAGAAGTGGGCAATCCCCAGGGTAAACCGGTAGTATTTCTCCATGGCGGGCCTGGGGGTGGTATTGAAAGGACTTATCGTCAGTATTTCGATCCGCAGAAATGGAGAATTGTCCTTTTTGATCAACGGAGTTGCGGTAAAAGTACCCCTCACGCTGAGTTAAGAGAAAATAACACTTGGCTATTAGTGGCAGATATCGAAAAACTACGAGAATTATTAAAAATTGAGCGCTGGGTAGTTTTTGGTGGTAGTTGGGGAAGTACCCTATCTTTAGCCTACAGTCAAACCCATCCCGAACGATGTTTAGGCTTAATTTTGCGCGGGATTTTTCTACTGCGAGAAAAAGAATTAAAATGGTTTTATCAAGAGGGAACCAGTTATATTTTTCCCGATATTTGGCAGAATTATTTAGCACCTATTCCCCCGGAAGAAAGGGGAGATTTGCTGGCCGCTTATTATCGGCGCCTGACTAGCGATAACCCCCAAATCCGTCTAGAAGCTGCCAAAGCTTGGTCAATTTGGGAGGGAAGTACCAGCAAATTAATTCCCGCGGACAATTTAATCGAGAGATTCGGTCAGGATAATTTTGCCGAAGCTTTTGCGCGCATTGAATGCCATTATTTTGTCAATAAGGGTTTTTTAGAGACGGATAACCAACTCATCGAAAATGTTGATAAAATTCGCCATATTCCCGCGGTTATCGTGCAAGGACGTTATGACATTGTTTGTCCGATGATTTCTGCTTGGGAATTACATCAAGCTTGGCCGGAAGCGGAATTTATCATTGTTCCCGATGCGGGACATTCGATGACAGAAGTGGGAATTCGTAGTGCTTTAATTGAGGCTACCGATAAATTTGTTAACTTATAAATCACCTAATCATCGTGATGATTTTGCCAAATTTGTTCATAGGCTTTTTCCATATCTATCGTAAATTTTTTGGCATTCCAGAGGGGAGATGTATGACGTGATTGACGTAATTGATAACGGACTTCTTCCCTCAAATTTTTATCTAATCCTAACTTAATTCCCCACTGCACATATTCTTCATCACTCCAAGCTATACCCTGACTAATGCCGGCATTTTTCATAAAAGTATAGCTATTGCGGGCCGCGAATTGTTCACCAACCCTAGTGACTAAAGGAATCCCCATCCAGAGGGTTTCTAGGGTTGTGGTAGCACCATTATAGGGATAGGTATCGAGAACTATATCAGCAATTCCTAGATTAGCGCGATGGGTTTCCTCATGCAAATCATTGGGCAAAAATCTTAATCTATCTTGACTAATTCCCAATTCGTCGGCACTTTTGAGAAATAATTCTCGAATGGTTTCTTTGTCGGCAAAACCTTTGATTAAAAGATAGCCATTAGGAACCTGTTGGAGAATCTGCAATGCCGATAAATCATGTTTAAGGTGCGTTTTAATCCCGATTGCACGGTCAGATAAATAATAGCATCATCGGGAATATTTAAATCAGTTCTTCTCCTGGTGGGAACACCCACTTCAAAACCATCCACGGATAAATAAGAGTTAGGAAGTCGGATGATTTTTTCTGAATAAATTTCTTGAGCATTTTCGGGTAAAACGTAGTTATCGGCGATAAAATAATCAATAGCAGGGATTCCCGACGCATCTAATCCTAACCAAGTTACCTGTATCGGTGCGGGTTTTAAAGCCATTACTAGATAAGTTGTATTATTGGTTAAGCTATCAATATCCACTAAAATATCTAAGTTATCTTGACGAATTTGGGCAGTTATTTGTTCAATTTTTGCTGGCAAGTTATAGCTATAATCTGAGTTATTTTTAAACCATTTTTCAGTAATTTCGTCTGCTGCTTGGTTGACAAAATAGGTGTAAATTTCAAATTTATCTCGATTATGATAGTGAAATAACCAGCGACTTAACCAACCCACAGAATGGCGACGGAGAGTATAGGCAATATAACCAATTTTTATTTTTCTTGCTGGAGATTTTAGAGAAGAAACAGGAGCAATATAGTTATAGCGGGTTCTTACATCTGCTTGAAAAATTTCTGCTAGTTTACTTTGTAAATAGCGATTAATTTTCGGATTATCTTGATAGTAGGGAAGGCAGCTAGTAACTCCTAAAATAGAGTCGATAATAAAGGGACGTGCATTAAATTGTTCGGCATTAATTTGTCCCTCGATTAGTTGTGTTAATTCATCGATAAATTTAGGTAAATTTCCCCAGTCTCCCTTAGCTTGTAAAATACCAATCACTAGAGAAATTCCGAACAGTTTTTCAGTAGTTGTCTGGCAATTTTTATAAAAATTATCGGCAGTTTCTAGAGCTTTTTTATAGTCAACAGTGGTGGTTTTATAAAGATTAAACAAACTATTTTGTAAGTATAAATCCTCTGGGAGAAAGCGCAAACAAAGTTCTACTAAATTAATGGCAAATACACTTTGCTTTCGTTGATAAGCATAATTGACAATTGCTGATATAACTTTGGCTGCAATTATTTCTGGATTATTGATATGTAAGGCTGCTAATTCTAAAAAGTGGATGGTATCAGTACAGGGGTAGATTAAAACTTTTTCTGTCACTCCCAGCAGTAAATCAAGATTAATTGCTGCTGTAGCTGTATTCTCTAACAGTTCAAATACACACCAATCATGGCACTTTTCCATCGCAAAAATTTGGAATTGTATTTCTAATTCCATCAGATGCAGGAGATTATTTAAAAAACTAGGATTAAGATTTTGTAGCTGCAATCGAATTAGATAACTTGTCTCTAGTCTTTGGGAATTTTCTTGTCTGGTTGCCTCTGCATCTAAGATTTGAGTTAAAGTTTCTATCCACCCCGATAATTCTGATTCGGCTGCTTGACTCAACACCAGTAACCAAGTAGCTTGTGCGTCTTCTTCTCTATCTTGTAAAAGATAGGCTAATCCTAGATAAAAATAATCCTCAATTACAGGAGAATTGTTTTCAATTAATTGTTCATAAAACTGCAATACCAGTTGATAATTATTGTTTTTTAAATGGGTTTGTATGTCTTGATGCCATTGCATAGTTTTTATCCAGAAACGTTGAATCCTGTAATAAAACTTTACATTGACAAGCATAATACCCCTATAACATCAAATTTTAAATTGAATAGACAATCCTCCGGAACCAGTGTACATAGCTAATATGTTGACACATGAAACTCTGTAAATAGC
>NZ_JAPZSO010000194.1:0-24390 GCF_027531715.1 Microcystis sp. LE19-8.1F
GATGCTCAATTAATCTTAACGGCTTGTGGATTATGGAATTTTTATGGGTGCGGCAGCATAAGCATTAATTAAAAGGAGAAGCCAGCTGAACTTCTCACAAAACAATTCATTCGGCTTTTTCTTATGGGAGCAACAAGTCTAATGACCGCGCTGATTAGGAGTCATTTTTTGGTAACGACCATTAACTAACTGGTACATCTCGATCTGGGCCTTGTTAACTTCATAAATCCCATAAAAAGGAATTTGAATCGCTCGCTCATAGAGCCAAAATTTACCCTTGACAGGCGTTTTATCCCGTTCTTCTTCACCATTGCCCGAGACAAATTCTAAGGCAATAACCGGTTCAATGGTTTCTTTCCACATCACAAAGGAACGGCGAACTTGACCATCAATAGTCGTGGGGACATGGGGAACATAAAACCAATCGGGAGCAACAGCACCCTTTTCTAGAGATTCTGGATGCTCTGGCAATCGCCAATAAATCCCACAATCTCGACCCAGACAGTAATTACCATCAGGATGTAATTGTTCTAAAAGGGGTGTAATAGTATCCGTTAAAAGGTCTGCTTGGGGAGGCTCTTGATAGTTTTTCACAAAACTTCCATCTTGATCGGGGAGTTGGGTTTGATCAGGTAAATGGGAAGCGCAATACACCGTGGTCGAAGGTTCCTGAATTGTGGTTGAGGCTTGTACCGCTTGGATCATTGAACTCATCTTTAATTCCCCTATTTTTGTTATCTAACTTTTATTCTATAACTGTTCTTGAAAATCTGTAAAAACTATGCCCGATCTCAATGCTATCCCCAGAATGACTGCTCTCCGCTCCCAGACCAAAGGCGATCCACGCATCAAAATCGCCGTTCTTGATCGACCGATTGACTTAGAGCGAGCCTGTTTTCAAGGAGCAAATATTACCCGTCTTCATCCCTATTGGGCGGAAGAATTTCTGATCGATCCCCAACACTTACAAGCTTTTTTAGAGATAGAAAGTAGCGGTAAAAGTGATGAAGACAAAGGGGGAATGATAGAGGCAGCAATCCCAGATGAAAACATTCGGGCTAGTCTCTATTTACGCTTCCATGCGAATCATATTATCAGCACTATTTGCGGTCAACCTGATTCACCCACCCGTAGAAGGAATTGCTTCTAACGCCACTGTAATTAATATTCCTATTGCCTACGGTAATGATGATTTCATTAATCCCCTGAATTTATCCCGTGCTATTAGTACCGCCATTGAACAGGGAGTGAATATTATTCGAGGAGTCGGTCGCCAGTAGTCAGTAGTCAGGAGAATTAAGAATAAACAATAATCAATTAAAGAGTCTATTTAGAGATTTTTTGCAACTTCATGCTTATTTTTCCCATTTTTGAACTCTCAAAAATTAATTATGTAAGAAGTCTATGGAAAAAAGCAACAAGCGATCGCTCTTAATCGTGCTGGAAATTTGTCAAGATTAAATTTAACAAACTTAACATCTGAGTCAGTGGCGAGAGTATAAACGGGGGGATGTTCCAGTAGTAACAGGATATCGGGTAAGTCGGGATTAGCAATTCTCGCCGCCACCAGCGATCGCTGTGGCCACGAGAGCATAGGGAGTAATTGCCCGAATTTTTAGCCCACAGAGACGAGGTATTTTTTGAGCATTTATTGCGAGATTTGTCAAATTATTTAAGAAATGTGAAGGAGCGCAAAGGAAAATTAAAAGAAGGGAAGATATAGATGTTGGGGAGAATACTAAGTGCTAATCTAGGGTTATCCCATCTATTCCGAGGTTAACCGTCCCACAGGAGAAACAATCACTGGATTCCCTTGCTGGCGGCAAAAATCAGTTTCTTTAAATGAAAGTTAACAGAACTTCGCATTTCTGTTAAGAGAAGGTTTAGAGAAACTTGTTAGAATAGAGGTAGATAAATCCAGTTGCAAATAGGCGCTCGACCCGATGAATTTTCCGCGCGATCCGACAAAAAAAAGAGAACGAGAACACCGACAATATCTAGACTGTGACCTCTAATTGACTTTCAATCAACAGCGTGATCGAGCAGTTTTTTTGAGGATTAAATTCCTGGCATCAACATCCCTTAAAAATAGTTGATGTGGGCAGTCCATAGCAAAATTTTTAGATGGAGTAGTGAGTATGAAGCTATTGATTCAGGGCAATAATATCGCTGTCACCGAACCTATTCATGATTATGTGGAACAAAAGCTGGAGAAAGCGGTGAAACATTTTAACGGCATAACCACAAAGGTCGATGTTCACCTCTCCGTGGAAAAGAATGCACGCATTCCCGATCGCCACAAAGCGGAGGTAACGGTTTATGCTAATGGAACAGTGATTCGCGCTCAAGAAGGAAGCGAAAATTTATACGCGAGTATTGATTTAGTTTCTGATAAAATCGCTCGTCAACTCCGCAAGTATAAAGAAAGATTGGTGGATCATCGCACCAACGCCACCGTTAAAACTAGCGAGGTGGTGCAAGAGAAACCCTTAGATGATAGCCTAATTGGTGATCGCACTCCCGAATTACCCGCGGAAGTAGTGCGGATGAAATACTTTGCCATGCCACCGATGACTATTGAGGAAGCGCTAACACAATTGCAATTAGTTGATCACGATTTCTTTATGTTCTGCAACAAAGACACTAACGAAATCAACGTTATCTATCAACGCAATCACGGCGGTTTTGGTGTTATTCAGCCCCGTCCCGTCAACCTAAATGGCAAAGAACCCCATTAACATTTGGGAACTACAAATAAAACCAAAGACTGGAGAAATTCTCCAGTCTTTTTCTCATCTAACCAAGATTAACTTTAACCACTTTATTTTTTTCTGTCGCCGCTTTCGGGAGGGTGAGATAAAGAATACCGTCTTGATAGTTAGCGGTAACTTGGCTATTTTGCACCTCTACTGGCAGGGTAATCAAGCGACTAAATTTACCATAATAAAATTCGCTGTTTTTTACCTCGGCAGCGCATTCACGTTGCCCATTAATAGCCACCATTTGCTTGCTAACCTCCACATCGATATCTTTAATATCCATACCGGGTAATTCGATTTTTAATTCCACGGAATCCTCGTTAACGGAGATTTCCACTGGGGGACGAGACACCAATGAAGTTGTCGGTAATACTTCTTGAAAAAGTTGATCGATTTGACGTTGGACAGAATTAATTTCCAGGAAGGGAGAATAAAGAGTGAAAGCCATAGTAATAATTTCCTTGAGAGGTTTTCTCTGACTGCGATTGTCTCTATCTTAAGCAACTAACTTGACTTACACAAGGCGGTTTTCAGGAAACAAAAAGTCGCAATAACCGATACAGTTATCAGTTATCAGTTATCAGTGGGGTGTGGGGTGTGGGGTGTGGGGTGTGGGGAGATGGGAGAATAAAGCTGCCTTTTGCCTTTTGCCTTTTGCCTTTTGCCTTTTGCCTTTTGCCTTTTGCCTCCTGCCTGCTGCCCCCTGCCTTTGTTATAACCATTGTTGTAATTCCAGCCAACCCAAACCCTGACGCACAATCTCCGGTTGATCGCCGGTAAAATCAACAATTGTTGACACTTCCGAACCGGGAGCCGAACCATCTTCGATAATTAAATCAACTATATGATCGAGGGCATCGAATAGCCTAGCGGATTCTAATCCCTTGGTGGGAAAATCCCCCTCCTGATCGGGAAGATGGGCAGAACTAGAGATAATGGGATTTTCTAGGGTTTCGAGAATAGTGCGACAGATAACGTGATCGGGAACCCGGATACCGGTGGTTTTCCGCTTCGGATTCATCACCACTTTCGGCACTAATTTAGTCGCCGGTAAGAGAAAAGTGTAGGGACCGGGTATGACTCGTCGCATAATCTTATAAGCATAATCGCTGACCACTGCGTACTCGGAAATATTCGACAAAGAAGAACAGAGAAACGTCAAGGGTTTATCATTAGATAGTTGCTTGATTTGGCGAACTCGTTCGACGGCGGATTTCACATTGAGATCGCAACCGATCGCATAGACAGTATCGGTAGGATAAAGCATAATTGCCCCATTTTTAAGGGCATGACAGATTTCTTGGATAGAACGTTGCTGGGGATTTTCGGGATGGAGAGAGTAAATAGTAGCCATGATAGCAAAATCGTCGCCTATTGGGATTGTCCCACGGGAATCGCCGGGGATATGTGTTTAGGGGCATTAGTAGATTTAGGAGTCCCCTTAGAATACCTGATTGCACAACTAAAAACTTTAGGAATTGAGAATGAATATCAGTTAAGGGCCGAAAAAGTGCATCGTCGCGGTCAAATTGCTACTAAGGTTCACGTCGATGTCACTGCCGAGAAGTCCGCTGATCATCACCACCATCATCATCATACCCCCGCTCGTCATTTACCAGAGATTGAAAATTTAATTAAACAGGCAAATTTACCCCAGAAAGTCCAAGAATGGAGTTTAGCGGTTTTTCAACAACTTGCGATCGCAGAGGGAGCCGTTCACGGGATCGCACCGGAAAAGGTGCATTTTCACGAAGTCGGGGCAACCGATGCCATTATTGATATCGTCGGGACTTGTTTGGGTTTGGATTGGCTATCGGTGAGTGAATTATACTGTTCTTCCCTACCCACCGGCGGCGGTACAGTTCAGGCCGCCCATGGTCGTTTACCGGTTCCTGTGCCAGCAGTAGTACAATTGTTTAGTCAGCGACAAGTACCAATTTATAGTAATGGCATCGCAGCGGAGTTAGTAACACCCACGGGGGCAGCTATTGTGACAACTTTAGCTAAAAGTTTCGGTAAACCGCCGAAAATGCAGTTAGAAAAGGTCGGTTTAGGGGCAGGTACAAAAGATTTACCGATTCCCAATCTTGTCCGGCTTTGGTTAGGGAAAAAAACACCGGAAAAGCTAGATGAAAGCGAAACCGTGGCAGTTTTAGAAACTCAAATTGATGACTTAAATCCGCAAGCGATCGCCTACTTAAGCGAGGCTTTATTACAAGCAGGGGCTTTAGATGTATTTAGTCAAGCAATTACTATGAAAAAATCTCGTTTAGGGATACTCTTGACAGTAATTTGTGGCTTGGATAAAATTGCTATTTGTGAAAATATGATCTTTCAGGAAACCACAACTTTAGGCATTAGAAGGACGATTCAAGAGCGATCGATCTTAAAAAGAGAGATACAATCGATCGATACTGTCTATGGTAAAATTCGGCTAAAAGTTGCCTACAAAGAGTCAATTAATCAACCGATTACCGTACAACCAGAATACGAAGATTGTGCCGCTATTGCCCGTCAGCATCATCTACCTTGGCGATCTGTTCATCAAATGGCTTTAGCTATTTGGCAAGAAAAAAATCAGTCTTGACAGCAGGGCAATTTTATCATAAAACTGCTAAGTAATAGGACAAAATTAACTTCTTGGTTAGGATAGGCACTCATGCAAAAGGCACTCATGCAAAAGGTAGTTAGATATGTGTAATTAATTTTGCTTAGGTACTTATATCCATTGTTCAAAAGCTATTTTCAGGAAAATAATCCCAATTTAAAACCTGTTCCTGGGTAAAAGGACAATCAACCGGAAAAGTTTCTTTTGGTAAATTAGTTTCATTTACCGTCCCTCGCACTGCTTTTTGATAACATTCTGCGAAAATATCGGCTAAATAGGGTTTTAAGCTAGGACTATCCCTGAAAATAAGCTCTAATTGTTCTCTTTGCTCATCAATGGTATTTATCCAGCTATTAGTCCGTTTTTCCGGTTGATATTGCCATTTAAGTAAGTGCATCAAGAGAACTTTTAAACGGCCGAATACCTCCCGTCTATTATTACGTCCCATATCGGATATTTCTTCGATTAAGTTATCTAAATCAAGGGCCTGTAAATTGCCCTTTTTTAAGTGATTTACGGTTTGCTCAAGCCACAAATTAAAATCAGTTTCATAAAGCTGAGATAATTGATTTTTCATGTTGAGGTGGGATTTTTAAAGGGAAACTCTCTGCCAAAATTGGTCGTTACTTGCGATTTTATCACTCAATCTTGGCTCTTGGGGGGTAGAACCCTCCAACCCCCCCCGCACATTAGCTTTTCGGTGGGATGCTTACACGCGGTTGTCATACATTTATAGCAGTTTAAGAGTGACTGATAATTGCTGATTGTCGGTATTTCTGCCAAGGTGAGATGCACCCGAAAAAATCAATCTGATTTGTGAATAAAAACTAAATATTTTAACATTAGAAAACTAAACCTGTTAGAATCGGCGCAACAATAAATGCTTGTAATCCTAATGAGAACATGGTCAATAGTATTTTAATGATTCCTATTCATTTGGATGCTCTCTATCTGAAAAGAGAGCGCCTAGTTGTAGAGGCGATGGCAGATTTGAGCATAGTTCCTTATTTTAATAGAAAAAGAGACGTAAATCCGAATATTGCTCATATCAGCGAGGAGATTGTTTCCCAACCCTTTCAAAATCAAAATCTGTACCTGAAAGCGGGAATCCATTTACATTGGGCGTTACCCGATGCTTTAACAAAAGGGATTCAAGATAGCGATAAAAAGACAGTTTTCCCATCAGTTCCTAATCGCTGGTTAGTAACACGCACTCTTAACGGCAAAAAACGTCAATGGGTGGTGGAGAGTGATTATCTTTATCGGGAAGGAGAAGGGGAGCAGTTAGGTAGTATTGCTTATCCCATTGAGATAAAAAATGGTAATCATCAACCATTTCGCTATTTAGGTCGCAAACTGCCTATAGAAGCTTGGTTAGAAAATGATCCCAAGGCTGAATACTTACCCTTATTGACGGCGGTAGGTTATGGTGAACCGACTTTTGCGGCTTTTTATCCCAATTGTCACAGTGTTTTTGGATTTTATGATGATTATTCTCCTGAAAATACTGATGGGTTACAGTATGATGTGATTGCGTGGTATAGTCACTTAGAAAAGGATTATTTCAATCAATTCATCAAATCAAAATCTCAATTAACTACACAAGAATTAATCAAAGCGATACAAGAGAAATTCAAGTGGGACATTCCCATTAAAAGCAATGAACAAATACCTCAAAGAATGCTCTGCTATGCCCGCTTAAAGTTTGCTTCTTCAACCAATACAGAGAGAGAAATTTCGGTAGAAGTGGCTGTAGGAAATACGGGAACGGAGGCATTATCTGCTTATTTAGGTCAAAAAATTGACAACAATTCTCAATCTATTATTGAAGATCAATTAGAAGCTTTAACCCTATCTTCTAGTCTAGAACATCGGCAGTTGGATCTAACAGCTAAGTTTGAGGAAGCACGCCATGAAAAAGGGTTTAATGCGGTCTCATCTGGCACAATATGGACAATTACTTTAGGAAGCACAAACGCTACAACAGCAAATGCTGAAGATGCTCAAGCTCAGAGCGAAGTTACTTTACCCGATAATATAGCTCCTAAACTGAATCAGCTTAATCTATCTCAACAGAAATATGACTGCACTTGCGATGAAATTGAGTCAATGCGTCGGCAACTCTTTTCTGATTGGTATAAGTATATGTTGTGTGCTTATCCCCCCCAAGGTAGTACCGATCAGTATCCTGATATTGATGAAGTTAAATATTATATTCAGGAGAAGGGAATTAAACCTTTAAAGGCAAAACTGAATGATCTAGAGAATTATAAAAAGTTATTGAATGAATCTTTAACTCAATTACAACAGGCGATCACTCAAGCAAATATTACCCAGTGTAACTTAAAAGTTAGTGATATTTTAGATTGGGAAAAATTGATTAATCAGTTAGAACAGGGAACAACAGAGCCAATTAAAAGAATTAAGCAGTTAATCCCCGATTTGTCCAGTAAAATTGCAGGGAAAAACCAAGGAGAAATTATAGATGCCTTAAATTTAATTTTGACTAGAAGAGATTTTTACCAAGAAAATGTATTCAAGACGATTCCTCAAGGATTATTAGAGAAAAAACCCAATTTAATTGATTGTAACGAAGAAGAATTAGTCCGTTGGAATCGTCTGCTTTTAGAAGTTTCTTTCCCTCAACTAATTTTAAAAGCTCCACCACCTTACACCCTGAAACCTATTGCCAGTTCCCGTTATTGGCAACCAACAGAACCGGTTATCTTGATGGCGGGGGAAGGGGTAAAACCCACCATTCGCCATGGACAAGATGGAAGATTGAGGGATGATGGACTGTTAGAATGTGAGATTTTACAACAGGAAGAGGACATTTTTCTCAATGGATTTTCGTCTATTCTCGGTAAAATTGATCAGATAGAAAACAATAAAAAAGGGGAACATATTGGCTTTAACACTTGGGAAGAACAACCTTGGCATCCGTTTTTACTAGAGTGGGAGGTAGAAGTTTTTCCCCTCCAAAATGGCTGTAATCATGGCATCTATAATCATCAATATGATGCTGAGTTTATTACGGGTAATTATACCTTGAAAGAAAACGAGCCAGAGCTTTCTTTACAGTACGGAAAGGGGGCTGTTCTTAAAGCTGCTAATGTTTATAGTGGTCGGAGTATTTTAACACCCCATGCCGGAATTAAGCTTAAGGAAAAAATAGAAGTTTATTTAAAGAAACAATTACCTGATGAGGCTAAAGAATATTACGAACTAAACCTGTCTGAACAAGAAGAAGCTTACCAAAAAAGAATCCAAGATTGGTATAAGGACAAACCAAATTCTTTGACCAACTTAGACCAACAAGAAAAGATTCAAGCCATTCAAGCTTGGTATGAGCAAAAACCCTGTTATGATCCTAGTAATCCTAATTTAATTTTAACTAATCTACTCTCGGATCAAAAAGCTAAAGACCCCATTTATACTGCCATTAGAGCTTATCAAAATCTTTTAAGCCTAAATTGTCTATCTCAAGCTTTAGGAGGGTTTAACGAGGCTTTATTGATGCACAAACAGACCTTACAGTTACCTATTGCTGATCCTTTAGGATTTAATGATTATCAGCCTTTTACAGATGAAATAAAAGAAATGGTACAACAAAGTGTCCGTAGTGCGCCAGAACCTTTAAATGATTTTAACCCAATTCGCTCAGGGGTAATGAAGATTTTGCGGTTACGGTTGGTGGATACTTTTGGACAGGTGAAGGATTTAGATATTAGAAATATTATCACTCCTGAACAGATGACGACTCCAGGCAGTCCCTATCTGATATCTTTACCCCCTCGTTTGGTACAACCAGCGCGTATTAATTTCCGTTGGTTATCTGCAATTGAAGGGGAACAGGAAATGAATAGTCATCCAGCTACTACTCCTATTTGTGGCTGGATATTGCCTAATAATTTAGATAATAGTCTCGCTATCTATGATAATCAGGGTAAGGCGTTGGGTTCGATTAATCAATTAGCAAAATGGGAAGCTGCGCTGGGGGAAAATAAGGTTATCCCCTTTGATAAAATTGATGATCATTTACAAAAAGTGATTAACTATATTATTAAGCAGGGGGCAGAATTTTTGTCTAATTTTATTTCGGCTTTAGATAGTGGTTTAGAAAACATTGATCCCGAAAATTCAGCGCAAAATCAAGGTTTAGCACTGTTAATGGGACGACCTATTGCCCTAGTCAGAGCTTCTTTAAATTTGGAATTAGAGGGACTTCCAGCTATTAACCAAGATTGGGGGGTATTTTGGCAAGATTTAAGACGTAATTTCCGAGAAACGGATGGCTTTGAAAAGGTCAAGTTTCCAATTCGTTTAGGGGAATATAAACAGTTAAATGATGGTTTATTAGGTTATTGGTTGGAAGGGGATAATGGAAGTCTCAAGGATGTATTTTATGCCCCTCAAAGTGATTTAGAGGGAATTAATCATCCGGCTATTAAATTTCATAATGGTAACAATCCTTGGCATATTGATCTTAATCTAAAAGATTCACCCACTTTATTGACTATGCTCATCGATCCCAGAGGAAAAGTTCACGCAACTACTGGAATTTTACCGACGAAATCAATTGATATTCCCCCGGATCAATATCAACAAGCGTTAGAGAAAATAGAAATTACTTTCTTCTCTGCTCCTATCTTGACAGATTATGGTAAAATTAATTTAGCTTTACCTGATGAAGTTGGTTATCAGTGGTCATGGTTGGAGAAAGAAAAGGAACAATGGTCAACTGCCGATAAAATAGGTCAAACTAATGTTAATGCTATCTTCTCTGGCAAGCAAGAAATTCGAGAGGGATGGTTAAAGTTAAGCACCAAAAAAGAGCCACCCAACCCTAATAGTCCTAATCCCTAAGTTTATTCAAAATTCACCCGTTAATTTTTTAAATCAAGGAGTATCAATTATGAGTAACACTAATGACTTAGTTCTACATCTAAAACTAGATACCATTATCCCCGATGCAGACAATCAAAGAGTTCGTAGTGCTTTTTTAAGCGAGAATGTTTCAGCTTTAAGTGAGAATATTTCGGCTTCTACTGAGAGCCAATATAGTGTTCATGGTAGTCCCCAAGTTGTGAGTGATGAACATTTTGGCAGTTGTTTCATTTTTGATGGAAGACAAGACTATATAGAAATTCCTAATTCAGAGGACATTAACTTTGCAACTAATCAAGATTTTACCGTTGCCAGTTGGATAAAAATAGCCAAAGAACAACCATTTAAAACCAATGGTGACAACGATATTATTGAAAAATGGAATGGTAGTAGAGGTTATCCCTATGTCATCAGATATATGCGTGATAGCCAAACAATCCATGCAGCAAGATATGATGGTTCTAATAATCCCTCTATCACCACCACAACTAAACTTAATAGTGAGCAATTCTATCACATTGCTTTTGTGAAAGAAGGGAGAAAGTTGCGGCTTTATTTAGATGGACGTGAAGAAAATAGTACGGATGATACAACCCAATCTCAAACACAAAATGATTCACCTCTTTATCTAGCACGTAGAGGAGGAAGCAATGAAGCTTATGCTAACTATTTTGCGGGAACAATTGCTCATCTCCGCATCTATAAAAAGGCATTATCTCCAGAAGAAATTAAACAGGATATAAATGATAATTTAACGGCGATCACCGCTTTTAATCTTGCCTATCCTCTTGATTTTGACTTATATGAAGGGGACAATAAAGAGTCCATTATCTTTATTGAAAATGATACTAAGGGAGAAGAACTGGTTTTTGAAATTCAAAATGATACAACCGAAGGAATTACTTTACCAGCAAAAAGTGGAGCAGTCACTCAAAATAATTATCATTTTGAATTAAGATTTAGACCTGATACTCTATCGCCTAAATCTTTACGGCAATTGGCTTTAAAAACCCAAAGTAATTGGAGTATGAGTTCTCCTGTTACTCAAGCAGATGGGATAGTTTCTCTCTATTTCTTAACAACTAATACTACTTTATCAGCTAATGAGGTCGTTACTTTAACCCTGCCAAACGTCAGTGCTTCAGCAGCGGGAGGGGCAAGAACAACCAGAGTTGAGTTTTTATGTCCAGAGTTTACTTATCAAGGAGAGACTTTAACTCATTATTACCGAGAAAAAAAACTCAGCGTTATCGATCATCGAGGGAAGAAAAATATTCCGCTTCATGTCAGTTTTGTAGGCTCCAATCGCATTTTGAATGATGGCACAACGACAAATAAGTTAACTTTGCGAATTGTTAATGTATTAAAAGATAAATCTATTCCTTTGATTCCAGATAGTAAGGGGGATAATGCCTCTAAGTTTATTATCTCTTTTGATGTTCAAGAAGCCAATCAGAATAAAGATTGGGCTTTGGGAACCACAAGTCAGGTACAAGGAATAGGGATTCAAGTAAAAGATTTTCGACTGAGGAAAAGACATATAATAAACGAGTGGAAAATTGTTAAAGATACTCAAGGAGAGTCACCAACTTGGACAATAACTAATCAAAATGAAGAAAACGTTGAGTTAAGACAGGAACAGGGTATTGAATTAATAGTTAGTAATATCATTTCTTCTCTTCCTTCCGGTCAGACCAATCTTTATATACGCTATGAAAATATTCCGGGTTATTGGGATGGAACTTTTATTTGCACCATAGAGAAAATGCCCATTTTATATAAGGAAGGTAATGTAGGGATTGGTATCAGCGACCCAGGGAAATTCAAATTAAACGTACAGGGAGGCGATCTCAATGTTAGCGGCACAATTTACCGAGGTGGAAATCCTCTGATTCATGAAAATTATGAGATTTATTTAAGAGGTTCTGCTTTTGAATCTCCCGAAGGAAATAATACGTTTTTAAAAATTGCTAATGTTGCAATTACTATGACTAATAACAGGGGATTAAATACAGTTATTCTTAGTCCTAATGGTAGCTATAAAAGTAGCACTTCTCACGACGTTTTTCCTCATACAACTGGTTCAGTTGCTTGGAATGCTTGGGCAGATTGGATTAATAATCCAAACAATGTTGCTGATGGTGATGTTGTCGCAGTAGCCAGTTATGATGCTATTCGGAGTGCCCCTAAAGGTGGATCGGCATACAAGTTATTAACCTCCATTAATGCTCTAAGGGCTTTTGATGCAGCAAATGGTGAGTATCCTTATAATAGGATTCCCTATGTCCTATTATTTATCAAAGGACGGGTAGGAGCAATGGAAGTCTGTCAACCCCATAAAGGACTTAATGCTCATCTGAAAACAACTTACTATGAACTATTGAATTATGGCAATACTTCAGTTGTTTTACGGGGAATGATTATGATGTGGTCTGGGGATGTCAATCAAATTCCTGTTGGGTGGGCTTTATGTAATGGCCAGAACGGTACACCGGATTTGCGAGATCGGTTTATAGTAGGTGCAGGCAAAACATACAGTTTAGGTCAGTCTGGTGGACAAGATTTTGTCACCTTGAATATTGATCAAATTCCATCTCATTCTCATCATGGTAAAACTGATGTAAGTGGACAACATGAACATGATATTTATAGAAACTCTAATAAACTAGGCTATACATGGGGAGGTCAAGCAAGTACAACAACTGTATCTGCTGGTCAAGATGACAGTGCTTCAGCTAGGCTTTATGCAGGATCGAATGGAAATCATACACATAGCTTTTCTACAGATTGTATAGGAGGAAGTCAACCCCACGAAAATCGCCCACCTTATTATGTTTTAGCCTATATTATGAAGCTATAGCCTTTTATTTTGCTCCAAATTAGCTAAAAAATGATGGAACATAAAAAGCGATCGCATCCCATCTCACCCCCCATTCTCAGAGGAACTTCTTATGATACAGACTTATCCTATTTCTAAAACTATCACCACCCTAGAAGCTCTTGAACAAAAGTTCAAATTATCTCCTACAGATAATGAGCTATTCTTTCAGGAATGGCAACAGGACTTACCTGAACTAACGGATCAAGAAAAAGAAACCCTAGAGCAAATTAAAAGACGGTTTTTACGTCATAGAAAACGAGTTTCTCTCACCGAAGGAGTTATCAATCAATTACTCATTTCTCCTTTACTGACATTAGCGGGTTTATATGATGAACCTTTCTATGTCACCACTGAAGCAAGTGTTGAGCTAGAAATAGAAGAAGAGGAGGAAATCTTACGGGGGAGAATAGATACTTTAATTATTGCTCAACAACTGTGGGTGTTAATCATTGAGTCTAAATCTACCATTGCTTTTCCCGTTGCATTACCGCAAATAATGACTTACATGATGGCAAATCCTAACCCTCAAATACCGGTCTATGGTTTGATAGGTAACGGTGATGAATTTATGTTTATTAAAATGCTGACCCAAGGCGTTCCTCAATATGACTTTTCTAACATTTTTTCCCTGCTTTTACCCCGGAGAAATCAGTTAGAGGATATATTGCAAATTCTCAAACAAATTGCTAAAATTATGATCATAAACAGGACGGGTTAAGAAATTAAAAGATATTGAAATAATCGCTCTTTATTCTAGTCCTATGTTAAAATGCGGAAAGCGTATCGAAGGGAGCTGCCTTCGGTGGCACGCCCCTAATTCAACCCCTACCCTAAAAGAATGATTAAGCATGACATTAACGATTGTCAATAATACCCTAAAAACCATTCTCGCTCGACTGAAACGAGAATTAAAAAATCATTACGGCGATCGCCTTAAACAGTTGATCATGTTTGGTTCTCAGGCCAGGGGTGACGCGCATCCAGACTCTGATATTGATGTCTTAGTCGTTCTCAAAGGAGAAGTAAATGCAGGTGAAGAAATTGAAAAAACTGGACCCATTATAGCCAGTTTATCTTTAGAAAAAGATGCGGTAATCAGTTGTATATTTATGGATGAATACCGATTCATTCATCGTTCTGGTCTTTTGCTTAGGAATATTCGTAAAGAGGGAATAATTCTATGAAAATAGAAAAGAAAAAGTGATCGCACCCCATCCCCCCTAAAAGAGAAAATCAAAAGCGATCGCAGATAAATATTAATCTTCTTCACAATTTATTAATCTATTAACAGGTAGGTCAAATCATGGGAAACTTCCAAGCTATAAAAACCGAAACAGACGATCGAGTTGAGTTTAAAGACAATGTTATTAATGTCATTACAATTAATACCACACAAACGCTTACCATAACAGATTACTATCAATCTATACTCAAAGCGGCTTTAACAACTTTTAAGCTTAAAACCGATTTTAAGCCTAAAAACGAACCAGAACCCACGAGGAACGAAAAAATATATTCGGACTTTGAGACTTCAATGAAAGATTTCTGGGGAAAGGAATGCAACTTCAATGATTGCCTCATTGGCTATATCTTACAAGACACCCATCTTTCTAAAGATGTTGACACACTTTTAGCTCGAATAGCCGATGAAGAAAATAAATACTACTGGAAATGGCTCGAAGGTGACAATGAGGTAAAAGATAGTGCTGACAATCAAACAATACTGAACCGATTACGCATTGTAAATGCAAATTTGCTCAATAAAATTTTTGTAAGATTTGATAATAGTACAGGTAATAAGATAGGAGGAAAACACTGGATAGACAATGAAAAACCCCTTCAGGATACAACCTTAATCGTGCCAGCCATTGCTATCAGCCCAGAGGGATCTTATACAAATGGCACTGACTTATATTACGGTGTTTATGTAAATCCTAACGCTAGACTGCTTTTTCTGGATAATAGTGAAGATACCCAAAGATATAAATACGGAAAAAAAGATGGTTCTAATGATTATGAGATAAAGCGAACTTATATATACAACCACAATGAGACCAAAAATATTACTGTTGGTAATACTACAGACGAAAATAAGGCCGAATATTTTTTAGGAGCAGAAAATGAGCAATATCGTTATTTGATTAAATTAATAAAGGTAGTTAATAATTTGAATACTAAATATGGCACGGACAACGTAGGTAAAGTTACAAGAAAAAATCCATTCTTAGCAAGT
Source organism: Microcystis sp. LE19-8.1F (assembly GCF_027531715.1). Classification (NCBI taxonomy): domain Bacteria; kingdom Bacillati; phylum Cyanobacteriota; class Cyanophyceae; order Chroococcales; family Microcystaceae; genus Microcystis; species Microcystis sp. LE19-8.1F. Next base: position 15,369 of record NZ_JAPZSO010000194.1, read on the forward strand.
AACACAGAAGATAAATTGTTACAAAAAATTCGTTTCAAAACGCATGAAGATGTGGATGATACTGAAAGAAATAATAAAGAAACAGAAAAAGCTAAAGCCTTAGCACATCAGGCGGCGTGCGAGCTTCCTGATGAGAACTATCACTGTTTTTACCACGATAAAGAGGGAACTTTAATGGGGCATATCTCCGCCGTAAATATAAGCGAGGGAGGGCGTGGAAGTAGTGGCTATCCTATGCGTGCCGATAGGGTGAATGAGGTAAACTATAAATGGTTAATTGATTTGCCTGATGGAGATGCAAATATTCCCTTAGCAAAATTATGGAGTTATGTGTTTGAATTAAATCCAGATTGTCTAGTAACGTCTCCTCCAGCAATTAAACAAAACCGCACAACTAACAAACCTGATGCTTTCTACCCTACTAATTGGCCTTACAAAAAAGAAGGCGGATTTAAGAACAGTGTCACTGGTATGGATAGTTTGATTAAATATTACAAAACATTTAATCCGTCAGCAAATAAGAGAAATAAGCCTCTAAAAGACCCATTTCCGCCTCGCGTTACGAATCCGAGCATTCCTGGTTATGATTATAAATTTGATATCAAAAAAATTGAAATATCTGTAAAGTTAGACAATACTGGCTACCGGGTATGGAAAAAGTTCAACGCTGTTGGAGAAGATCTCACTTTAGGTTTTAACGAAAATGAACGAGTAGATGCGGGGAAAACGATGGCAGAAGCCCTGAGTGATTTTCATGTATATCCTGGGATGAAAGCCAGTGGTATCACGCCTAAAATAACTGATTCCAAATTATCGGCCACTTCCTTTGCCAAATATGTAGTAGGACTGCTTAATGATGATGATGTTAAGAAGCAATGGCGCAAAGATAATAAACTAGATGCAAATGCTACTGTTGATGCTTCTAGTTTAAAAACCGATCAAGAATGGTGTCACCTGTTTGGTCATGGGGATGGCGGTCCAGAAGAATTGGGTAATTTTGTTTCTGGTAGTAAACACTGCAACACTGAACAACTGGCGATTGAAACTGGTCAACGTCGCGTCAGTCAAAATGAAACCGATTTTAAAGCAGTTGAACGAAGTAAATTAAAAGCCCGAATTACGGCTTATTTGATACCGAATGCGGGTACATGGGTAACAGGAGGAAGTTATACGCAAGACAAATTAAATAAAACTTTATTGGATGGTGTTACAGATCATACGGTAAAAAATCAACAAAGCGAATTCTTTGAAAAAGTTCCTAATGTATCCCCATATGAATATAGATTAAAATTTAAAACAAATGGTTCTGGTAACATAGATGATCAGGCTCTTAGAACAGCTTTTAAGAAATTGTCAGATGCAATTAGCGATTCTGCTACTAATCTAGATAAAAAGAAACAGCTTTTCAAGTTCCGGTACAATTTGGAAAGATATTTTTTCATGTATCTACCAATAGCCCGTTGGATGCGCTACAAGCTTTATTATGATGGGAAAAAAGTGTTTGACCACATCTACGATGCTCAAAGTGAAAGCATAAACTTACATGAATGCCAGATCCTTGATCACATGGTAGAAAGAGCGTTGTATATAGCAATGGATAAAGAGTCTAAGTACAAGCAAAAAATTAAAAGCCGTGTAGAAAAACTGATACCTAGCGCGGAAGAAGCGGGTATTATCGGCAGAGTTTTAGATTTAGATCAAAAACTACATGAAATCTTCAATAACCTGGAGTCAATAGACAAGTTTGCAGAACAAATAGTAACGGAAATATCTAGAATAAAGAGCATTCTAGAAGGGACTACTCCTGATTTTCTAAACATAAAACCAGCTGAACTAACAACAAATTGCAGCAACCTAGGAATAGTGCTTAAAACGGCCAATACTGACATTCAATCTCAAATAACTATTTACCATAAAATTGCAGAAGATTTTAAAAATATGACCGTAGAACAGCAAAATCAAAGCCAACTTAAATTGATTATTACAGACACAGGTTTGGGGAGGAAAATTCAGTATTTGAAGACAAAGGTTGAGGACATGCAGAAAAGTCAAGCAACTATACAAACTAACATTAAGAATATGAAAAAAGAACTTGCGAAGGAAAAACCTGATAAAACAGTAATGGAAGTTGACAGTATTGAAGAAAAAGCCAGAGTAGTTAAGAGAACGCGTGCAGAAATGGAAAAAGGACAGGTAATTTTAGATGATCCTAGACCCCTGAAAAGACTAAAAAGTATGGCTCTAAATTATGGGAATTATTAAATAATGTCATAATTTTATTAATTATGTCTAACAATTTATTGCTTAAAATTCATCTATTCAATTAAACAATAAACCTACTTACATGAGCAATCCCAACCTTCAATCCATCAAAAACCAACTCAACTTAGGTCATTTAACACTGAATCAGAATGCCATCGGTTCAGCTTTAGCCAATCAACTTCAACAAGCTTTTTCTGGAGAAATATTACAACTTGAGGAAGTAAAACAACCTATTGCGGAAACGGATGATTCCCTGTATTTTCAAGCAAGAATACCTTCATTACTGGGGGTAAGACTGCAAGCTGTTGAGGGCATCTTTTTTGTATATAATGGTCAGTTAGAATACCTTCTAAAAGCCACTCTCCCGAAGGTTTGGGATTTTTCTTGGTCTTATCCAGACCTTCCCGATTATACTAATTTTGGCAACTTAGATCCAGATGCGGGTAATCAATCATCACTTTTTTACGACTTACGATTTCCCGCTGATAAGCCGATGGTACTGGTTTTTTCTTCCCACAATTTTCAGAAAGATCAAACCCCAAAATCCTATCTCACATTACTAGATACTACCTTAAATATTAGTAAAATCCATCAGGGGCTAAATTTTGTTTCAGAGATAGCACTTGCTGAGATGAAACTTTTACATACACTAATAGAATTTGCGGGTTATAAAGATTTATCTTTACCTTTACCTTTTTATGGATATCTAAATCAACAACCTGAATACCAAGAAATACGCTTAGAGATAGAACTAAATTTTACTAAAACCTATGAAGATATTTTCAGTTTTGGGATTTCTTCACTTGTCTTGCATACCAGCATCTCTCTTTATGCTAACTATATAGGATCGGGGATTAGCTTTTTAGGGGGAGTTACCATAGGAACCTCAAAAACACCTAAAAACGTAGAGATAGTCTGGCCCGTAGGGAGTACACAACTCATCATCGAAAATGCAGAACCTATTCCTTTTCCCGGTTTCGATACTTTTACTAACTTATTAAGTGGTCATTTACCTAACAATAGCGATACCTTTCCTCTGGCAATAAACTCATTAAGTACCCTAGAAATTCGTGAATTATCCTTACACTTATCCCTAAGTCCACTGAGGGTATCTTATATTGTCTTAAGTATCGGTACCACAGCAAACTGGAATCAACCCTTATTAGGAAAAGCATTAACAATTGAAGGTTTATTATTACGATGGGAAGTTAGCCCCGGAGATCCGACTCCTATTCGTTTTTATCTTCTATCCGCTTTCAATGTGGGAGGGGGTTTAGTAAACGCTTCAGCTGTCTTTCCCGACTTTGCTTTTTATGGTGAACTTGGCTTATATCAAACCATCGCCCTAGAGCAAATCATTGAGGAAATAATCCCCAATGCTCACCTGCCACACATCTCTATATTAGACCTTGCGATAAGTGCTGATATCAAACAAGGGTTATACGCCTTTGAAATAGAGATGGCTAGTGATTGGGAATTGAACTTGGGAGGAACTTCTATCTTACCCCTTAAATATTTACATCTAGAGATAGAAAAGAATCTTGGTGGTAGCTTTGCTACAATTAACAGTGTTCTGACTATTGCCGGGGTAGATATAATTCTGCTGGCGACTAATGCCAACGAAAGTGGGGGTTGGACTTTTGCCGGAAGTACCAGACCCGGACAGCAAATTCCCATCGGACTGTTAATAAAAGATTTAGTAATGACCTTTGGAATAACAGATGGAGGTTTTCCCAAAGCTATTGAGGGATTAGTAGTTGAAAATATAGCAACTTATTTCAATACTGAAACAAAGAATTTCTACTTTACCTGTGAATCTATATTGGAGATCGAAGAAGAAATAATTGATGTAATTCTTCAAATTAATATCACTCGACAACAAGACGGCTCTTATAAAAAACATTTTGATGGACATATCACCATTGGTAGCTTAAAATTTGCCCTCATTTTCGATACTGACCAAACCTCTACCAAATTCCTCGCTGCTTACCATGATGACCAGACGGTAAAAGTTAAAGACCTAATTGGTTATATTGATTCTCAGTTAAAAGAGGATATACCAGAAGGACTAGAAATCAGACTAAAAGATGCTTTATTTGCCTATTCTAAACAACAAACCTTAACTAATTTTCTCTTCGGTTTAAATATTGATGGTGGCATTAACCTCTCTAACCTGCCCTTAGTTGGACGGGAATTTCCTCCCAATGAAACCCTGAAAATTTCCCTACAAGTCTTAGTAACTAAAGCGAATTTTACAGCCCCAGAACTACAAACCTTAAACACTTTATACACCGACGGAGGCATTAAACTACCCACCACCGATATTAACCAACGTCTCGACCTTATCCCCTCGCTTCAATTCGGAAGCGAAATCCAACAATTAGAACTCCCCATCACCATCAATAAACAGACGGGTCAAATAGAAGGAACAACCCCCCCACGGGATAATAACCTTTCTCCCCCAGTCGTCACCCCTTCCTCTACTCCCACCCCAATTAGTGATAGTACCAAATGGTTTACACTGCAAAAAAGCTTGGGTCCCGTCCACTTTCAAAGAATTGGTCTGAAATACCAAGACTCAAAAATCTGGGTTTTATTAGATGCTAGTCTTAACCTAGCTGGACTTTCCCTCTCCCTCGATGGACTTGGCGTTAACTCCCCCCTCAATCAATTTGACCCCAAATTTGACCTTAAAGGCATCGGCATCGACTACAAAGGCAGCGACACCCTAGAAATAGGAGGCGCATTCCTCAGAACTACCCGAAACGGCATAGACGAATACGACGGTGCCGCCGTTATCAAATTTAACGTCAAAGGCAAAGCCCTCAAACTTTCCGCCATTGGGTCCTATGCTTATTTTGAAGGACATCCCTCCCTCTTTATCTACGCCCTCCTTGACTACCCCATCGGTGGACCCTCCTTCTTCTTCGTCACCGGGTTAGCCGCCGGCTTTGGCTATAACCGCGCCCTCAAAGTCCCCACCATTGACCAAGTTGCCACCTTCCCCCTCGTCGCCGAAGCGGTTAACCCTCCTCCGGCTGAGGGTTCTAACTCAGACCAAGCCGCCCGACTCACAGGAGAACTAACCAAACTCCGAGACTATATCCCCCCCGAAACTGGGCAAATATTCCTCGCCATTGGCGTTAAATTCAACTCCTTCAAAACCATTGATTCTTTTCTCCTGCTTACCGTCGCTTTTGGTAATCGTTTTGAACTTAATCTCCTTGGTTTAGCCACCCTCATCGCCCCCCCCAATCCAGGCCCAGGAGTCTCCCCGGTTGCCCAAGTACAACTAGCCCTCAAAGCCAGTTTCCTGCCCGCCGAAGGTTTCCTCGGTATTATTGCCCAACTGACTCCCAACTCCTATATCCTCTCTAAAGCTTGTCATCTCACCGGAGGATTTGCCTTTTATGGCTGGTTTGCCCCTAACGAACATGAGGGAGATTTTGTCCTCACTTTAGGAGGTTATCATCCCCTCTTTAAAGTCCCAGACCATTATCCGAAAGTTCCTCGCCTTGGGCTTAATTGGCAAGTTAGCCCAGAACTTTTCCTCAAAGCCGATGCTTATTTTGCTCTAACTCCCTCCGCTATTATGGCAGGGGGACACCTCCAAGCCACTTGGAATAGTGGTCCTCTGAGTGCTTGGTTTAACGCCGGGGCAGACTTTCTCATGTCTTGGAAACCCTATCACTACGATATTTCTATCTATGTTGATATGGGAGTATCCTATACTTTCCAATTTTTCGGGACTCAGCATATTACCGTTCAATTAGGGGCAGATTTACACATCTGGGGACCCGAATTTACAGGGATTGCCCATATTCATCTTTGGATTATTTCCTTTGATGTGCGCTTTGGTAGCAGTGCTTCTCAAGCTCCCACAGCCATTCAATGGAAAGAATTTAAAACCTCTTTTCTCCCTGCTGATGATGCTATTTGTAGTATTACTGTTCAAGAGGGTTTAGTCAGAAAAGTTAATCAAGATGATAAAACAGATTTAGGGATCATTAATCCTAAAGATTTATGCTTAGTCACTAATTCAGTCATTCCCATTAAAACTTGTCATGTTAATCTTAATACTCAGGGAATTAATACCCAATTTGGCATTGGCCCCATGGCGGTCACTCCTGGTCAATTAACCTCAACCTTAACGATTAGTGTAACGAGAGATGGCAAGTCTCTAAGTTCAGCAGAATTTGACGAAGATTTTGCTTGTAGTCCCCTATTTAAAAAAGTTCCCGTCGCACTTTGGGGCGAATCTTTAACCCCTAGTTTGAATGGTAATCAATTTATTGAAAATACCCTATCTGGATTAGAAATTAAACCTAAAAAACAACCAGAACCAGGTGCAACCCAAGCCATTAATCGCAGTGAATTACAATTTAGCACTACTCCAATTAATAATGCTTATCATTGGCAGAAAATTAGCACTTTTCAGGAGAAAACCACTAAAGATATTCGTAACACCATTGTAGATAACACAGTCAAAAACACTAGAGACAATTTACTAAAAGCACTGAATTTAAACAGTGAAGAAATTGATCTCAGTGCAACAATTGCCGACAATTTATTAGGTTCACCTAAAATTGGGGTTTTAGTTAATTAATTATTATTTAAAGGAGTCAAAAATGCCAGAAACCACCACAACTGAACCCACTAAAATTGAATTTATTCAGTATCATCAACCAGCTTTAAAAGATGGTGACTATGAAATTACTGTTACACAAACCATAGAAAGTGGAGCAAAAATACCTAGAACTACTTTTACAACAGATATTACAACAAACCAGAAAACTAAACCTATTCGTTTTACTGTATCAGGAGAACGCTTTGAATTAAAACCTACAGACATACACGCTGTATTTCCCCCTGATGGTAGCTTAGGAGAACATTCCAATGTTTTACCCCATATTATCCTAAACCGTAGTACCTTACCTTGGGAACGTCAATCTGTTAGTAATAATAATGATACTGCTTGGTTAGCTTTATTATTATTTGAAGAAACAGAAAACCCCGAATCCAAAATTATTACCCTAGAAACCTTAAAAGATATTAATATTTATACTGCTAAATTTCCTAATTTTAGCCTAGAAAGTGGACAACATGAAGACGATAAAGTAATAATTATTGATGTCCAGAAACAGTTATTAGAAAAAATTTTACCCACTAAAGAAGACTTAACTTATCTTGCTCATGTTCGTCAAGGAACAGATGAGCAAGGAAAATTAATCGGCGATGAATTAGCCGTTATTATTTGTAATAGACTCCCCAAAAAAAACGGCAGAAGTATCGTCCATCTGGTTTCTTTAGAAGGACGTTATAATAATAATGGGTTTGATTTTCAGGGAGCAAGAGATAATGATAATATTCGTTTAGTTAGTCTAAAAAGTTGGAATTTTTCTTGTGTTGATGAAAAGCAAAGTTTTCAAGGACTTTTGACCAATCTTAACCGAGAAACTAGTACCCTAAGATTGCCTCAAGTTAATAATACTGAAGCGGAAAAATATCTATCTATGGGTTATGTTCCCTTACCCCATTTTTTACGACAAGGAGGGAAAACCTTCTCTTGGTATCATAGTCCTTTAATCACAGGAAACAACCCTAACAATAACATCACCTTACCCATTCGTACCGCAGATGAATTAATCATATATAATCCTGATAATGGTATGTTTGATGTTTCATACTCTGCTGCTTGGGAATTAGGAAGATTACTCGCTTTACAGAGTAAAAATTTATCCGTTAGTCTCTATAATTGGAAACGCACTCATAGACAAAATATACAAAATATCGAAACTCATTTACCCGTTTACAATCAACCTAATACAGAACTTCCTGAGAGTATTTATAATTGGTTTGAAGATTTAAGTCTTCTTAAAGGTGTACCCTTTAATTATCTCGTTCCCGATGAACTTATGTTACCTGTAGAATCAATTCGTTTCTTCTATCTTGATTCCCTTTGGATAGAATGCTTATTAGATGGAGCATTTAGTATTGGTCGAGTAACTACATCAGATCATAAACACGATCAAGAAAATAAAACAAATCCTGCTGTTAACAATTACCCCATAGTAACTGGTTTCTTACTCCGTTCAGATGTGGTGTCAGGTTGGCCAAGTTTACTCGTTGATGGTTATAATGAAGATGATACAAAAAAGATTGAATTACTACGGATGGAACGTCTTTCCGCTAATGTTTTAATTTGTTTATTTAAGGGAGAAATCAAGAGATTAGATATTCACCAAAAACCAGAAACCTTACATTTCGGACTAGACTCGGATGATGAGAATAAAACCTTTTACAAAAAATTAAAAAACTTAGATGGTCAGCAAATTGACAAAAAGGTTGATAATATTCCTTGGAAAGATTCAGAAAAAAGAGTTATAGATATCAATTCACTTACTGACAGGATTAAAGAACAAGTGGACAATAGTAGCTCATTTACCTCTGCACAATTGGCTTTAGAGATGATTGAAGGAGTAGAAAAAGTGAGATTTATTGGTTCTTAAAAACCTATTAAGTAGGTAGGCGTTAAAAATTATCAGATCCCCCCGCCTATCGGCACCCCCCTTATCAAGGGGGGCAGGGGGGATCGAACCTAAAATCCATTTTTAATTTAACCTGATTACGGTTTGGATCAGGAATTGGGAATCTGTATCGGCTCAGGCAGTGTCGAGTCAACGATTAAGCAGATTAGCTCTCGGATGAAAATTGTAGGAGCGCAGTGGAAAGCGGAAAATGTGCCACAATATTTAAAGCT
>NZ_JAPZSO010000045.1:0-53594 GCF_027531715.1 Microcystis sp. LE19-8.1F
TTCTTGCCGTTCTACGTCAATCAGAAACTGGCAATAATAACCGTCAGCACGTCTAACAACTCTTACCCGTTTAATCTGTTGTTCTGAATAATAAACTAAGGTCTTTTGACTACACCATAAATCAAATTCTCCTGCTTTAAAACCATCGGTAAATTTAATTTTACGTCGATCATCAGATAGTTTGTAGCCTGTTAGTTTATACTCAACCGAACGGCTATGCTTTTTAAACCGAGGAAAACCCTTTTTCCCCGGTATCTTAGCATGACAATTCTGGTAAAACCTATTAATTGATTGCCAGGCTCTATCAGCAGCCGATTGACGAGCTTGAGAGTTTAATTTATTAACCCATGGTGTCTCTTTATTGTTAGCTAGTACCGCACAAAGCTTTTGAAGATCATTCCGGGTTGTCCCCTTATTGTCCATCCAATAACGAACACAAGAGTTACGCACAAACTGAGATGTTCTAATTGCTTCATCAAGCCGGTGATATTGTTCTGGTGTCCCGTTTTTTAGCTTGGCTTCTACGACTAGCATTGATTAATCCTCGACCCTGGATCAATTAAGTATAACACAGTTTACCTACAAATGGTAGAATTAAAATCGTGCTTCGCAGTCAATATCCTGGTCGGATTTCATCCCCCGCAAAGGTTGATGTCTTGTCGAAAAATTTAGCGGGGGCATTCATCCGACATTTTAGGTAAACTGAAGATTGTTTACTGATTTATTCCCTCCTGATAATTGTCAACGATGAGATTAATCGGGAGAATTAGCAATATTGACGGCCAAAATTTATGGAATCCGCCTCTTTTATTCCCCGTCTAGTTATCCCCGTCGGTGATCCCGCCGGAATCGGCCCTGAAGTGGTGTTAAAAGCGATCGCCGATTACCCAATCTCGTCCGGTTGTCAGATTACTCTAATCGGCACCAGAACGCTTCTCGAAAAAGCCTATCACGATCCCCATCCTCTCGATCGCTTTTCTCTGATCGATTTGCCCTACAATCAAGAAAAAATCGTTTTCGGGCGTGGGGATGCCCATAGTGGTGAAATTAGCTTTCTTTACCTGCAAGAAGCCATAAAACGCACCCTCAAGGGCGAATTTGACGGTATTGTCACTGGTCCGATCGCTAAATCCTGTTGGCAGTTGGCCGGTTATGATTTCCCCGGTCAAACCGAGGTTTTAGCTACCATGGCGGGAATTAACCGTTATGGGATGCTATTCGTCGCTAAATCCCCTCACACCGGCTATAACTTACGCACTCTCCTCGCCACTACCCATATCCCCCTGCGAGAAGTTCCCGATACTCTTAACCCCGATCTGATGACCCGAAAACTAGACCTATTGATCGAGTCTTTAAAGCTAGATTTCGGCATCGATCGCCCAAAAATCGCCATATCTGGCCTTAATCCCCACAGTGGCGAAGCGGGAAAACTGGGAAGGGAAGAAAAGGACTGGTTACAGCCTTGGCTGCAGTCAATGGGACAAAAATACCCGCAAACCCAATTAATCGGCCTTGTCCCCCCCGATACGCTTTGGGTGGAACCGGGACGCGCTTGGTTTAGCGGTGCAGGGCAAACCGCCGACGCATATCTGGCATTATACCACGATCAGGGCCTAATTCCCGTCAAATTAATGGCTTTTGACTGTGCTGTTAACACTACCATCGGTTTACCTTTTGTTCGCACCTCTCCAGACCACGGGACGGCTTTTGATATCGCCGGTCTTGGCATCGCTAGGGCCCAGAGTATGCAAGCGGCAATCCAATTAGCGATCGAATTATGTCAGCAGCGGTACAACCAGAGAACTAAACTAGAGATATAGCGCTCGATAGGAGACAATTGGGATATGGGTATCGCTTCAGTTAACCCTGCCACGGGAGAAATTCTCAAGACTTTTACCCCTCTAACCTCGGAGGAATTGGCGACGAAATTGGCCCTAGCTGAGGCAACTTTTCAGCAGTATCGCCACACCGCCATCAGTCAACGGGGACAGTGGTTACGGCAAGCGGCGGATATTTTGGAACGGGATCAAGTAGCATTGGCTACAACCATGACTTTAGAAATGGGGAAACCGATCAAGTCAGCGATCGCAGAAGTCCTCAAATGTGCCTTGGTTTGTCGTTTTTATGCCGATAATGCCGCCGGTTATCTGGAAGATGTGCTGATTGCCACCGATGCTAGTCGCAGTTTTGTCCGTTATCAACCTTTAGGGGTAATTTTAGCGGTTATGCCCTGGAATTTCCCTTTATGGCAAGTATTTCGCTTTGCTGCCCCCGCTTTAATGGCGGGAAATGTCGGCCTACTCAAACACGCTTCTAATGTCCCCCAATCAGCTTTAGCGGTGGAAAGAATTTTATTAGAAGCCGGTTTTCCCGAAGGTGCTTTTCAAACTCTTTTGATCGGGGCCGATCGCGTTAGTGATTTAATTAACGATGAACGGGTAAAAGCCGCCACTTTAACCGGTAGTGAACCGGCGGGGATCAGTTTAGCAGCCGCCGCAGGAAAACAGATCAAAAAGGTGGTTTTGGAGTTGGGAGGTAGTGATCCTTTTATCGTTTTAGATACTGCCGATATCGAGGCGGCAGCGGCTACGGCAGTGACGGCGCGATTGTTAAATAATGGTCAGACTTGTATCGCCGCTAAACGGTTTATTGTTATGGAAACTGTCGCCGATCAATTTGAACAGTTATTAGTGGCCAAATTCCAAGCTTTAAAAGTTGGTGATCCCCTCGATGAAACTGTTGATATTGGTCCTTTGGCCACGGCATCGATCGTCTCGGAAATTGCCGCTCAAGTGGAAAAAACCGTCGCTATGGGTGGTAAAGTCCTTGTGGGGGGTCAACGTTTAGAGGGGAAAGGTAACTTCTATCTACCGACGATTTTAACCGATATTCCTGCTGGTTCTCCGGGGGAAAAAGAGGAATTTTTTGGACCGGTGGCTTTACTATTTCGAGTCAAAAATATCGAGGAAGCGATCGCTTTAGCTAATGATAGTCCCTTTGGTTTGGGTTCTAGTGCTTGGACGAATAACCCCGCAGAAATTGAGCGTTTAATTACCGAAATTGAGGCCGGTTGTGTGTTTATTAACGGTATGGTTAAATCCGATCCTCGTTTACCCTTTGGGGGGATTAAACGTTCCGGTTTTGGTCGGGAATTAAGTGTGGAAGGTATTCGCGAATTTGTCAACGTTAAAACGGTTTGGATTAAGTAAGTAAATTCAGTTATCAGTTATCAGTTATCAGTTATCAGTTATCAGTTATCAGTTAGAAAAGCCTTATATTAACTTAATCTTTTTATAAAAATATGCCGCGTATTATTGATAATATTGAGTCCCATTTATTGCCAATTTTACGCGAAAGTTTATTGTTGGCCCAACGCGCTGATTTTTGCGTGGGTTATTTTAATTTGCGCGGTTGGCAGTCCATTGATACCTATATTGATCACTTTCTCGGTGGTGATTTGTCCTGTTGTCGTCTGCTGATTGGTATGCAGCAAGCACCCCAGGAATTACTACAGCAATCCCTGTCTTTATTGAAGCGCTCAAATGATATAGATAAGGCTACTTGCGCTCGTTTAAGAAAACAAATTGTTCAGGATTTTTGCCAACAATTAACTTGGGGGAATCCTAGCAATCGAGATCAGGCAGCTTTGCAACGTTTGGGAAAACAAATTCAATCGGGCAAGTTAGTAATTCGCTTATTTTTGGGCTATAATCTCCATGCTAAATTATACCTTATTCATCGACAGGATGTCAATAACCCAACGGTGGGATTTTTGGGTAGTAGTAATCTAACTTTTGCGGGATTACAACAGCAGGGAGAATTAAATATTGATGTCCTTGACCACGATGCTTGTGCCAAATTACAAAAGTGGTTTAATGATCGTTGGTTGGATGCTTGGTGTTGGGATATATCCTCGGATATTGTTGAGGTGATTAACGAAAGTTGGGCCCGGGAAAGTCTTATTCCCCCCTATCATATCTATTTAAAAATAGCCTACCATCTTTCCTTTGAAGCCAGGGCCGGTTTAGCGGAATACAAAATTCCCCGACAGTTTGACCAAGACTTACTAGATTTTCAGAAATCGGCCATTAAAATTGCCGCTCGTTATGTGCAAAGACGCGGTGGGGTCTTAATTGGCGACGTGGTGGGGTTAGGAAAAACGCGCATCGCTTCCATTCTAGCATATATTTTGCAGGAAGACTACGATTTAGAAATCTTAATTATTTGTCCGAAAAATCTCCTAACCATGTGGGAGGATTACAGCTATAAATACAAATTAAGAGCGAAAATTATCCCCTTAAGTCAGGTTATACAGGAATTACCCAATCTGCGGCGCTATCGGGTAGTAATTATCGATGAAAGTCATAACCTGCGTAATCGGGAGGGTAAACGTTATCGGGTGATACAGGAGTACATTAACACCAATGAAAGTCGCTGTATTCTCTTGACTGCGACTCCCTACAATAAAAACTATCTTGACCTGTCCAATCAACTGCGTTTATTCATTCAAGAGGATACTAATCTCGGAATTCGTCCCGAAAGACTACTAGAATCTCTGGGAGGAGAAATCGAATTTAATCGCAGATACCAATCTCCGGTCAGGTCCCTAGCAGCCTTTGAAAAAAGTGACTCTCCCGACGACTGGAGAGACTTAATGCGTCTCTATATGATTAGACGGACTCGCGGTTTTATTAAAAATAATTATGCTACAGAAGACGAACAGGGTCGTCGGTATCTAAAATTTGCTGATGGGTCGAGGGTTTATCTTCCCCAACGACAACTAAAGACAATCAAGTTTGACCTACAAGACTCGGTTTATGCGCGTTTATATTCGGAAGCAGTGGTGATAACTCTCAACGGATTGAAGTTACCCCGTTACGGATTGGGAAATTATCTAATTAAAGGATGCAAAGGGACAGGAGAGGAAGAAACCATCTTAAAAAGTCTATCCCGTGCGGGTAAAAGATTAATGGGTTTTTGTCGGACGAATTTATTTAAACGTTTGGAGAGTGGAGGGTATGCTTTCCTGCAATCCCTTGACCGTCATATTCTCCGTAACTATATTTTCCTTCATGCCATGGCCAATAATTTACCCCTTCCCATCGGGAGTCAGGATCCAGCTTTGTTAGACACTCGTTATCTGGATGAGGATTTAGTCACTCAGGGAGAAGATGAAAGTATAGAAACCGAGGAGACTGGGGGGATAACCGGGTTAGAAAAAGAGTATCAAAAAAGAGCCGAACAAGTGTATCAAAAGTATAGCGGTGATTATCGCAAGCGCTTTCAGTGGATTAACCCCGAGGTGTTTAAACCCGCATTGAAAAAAGACCTAAAATCTGATGCCTTGGCTTTAATAGCATTATTGCAAACCTGTGGGACCTGGCAGCCGGAGACCGACGAAAAGCTAGAGAAGTTATGGCAGCTGTTAGAGGAGAATCATCCCAGAGAAAAGGTGTTAATTTTTAGCCAATTTGCCGATACAGTCAGTTATTTAGTCACTCAGTTGCAAAATCGGGGAGTGGATAAGATTGCGGGAGTGACGGGAAACTCTGCTAATCCTGCGGAAATGGTCCATCGTTTTAGTCCCCGCAGTAATTCTCAGCAAGTGGGGGAAGAAATACGAGTCTTGGTTGCGACGGATATCTTGAGTGAAGGGTTAAATTTACAGGATTGTGCCATTATCGTTAATTATGACCTACCCTGGGCAATTATTCGCCTGATTCAACGGGCCGGAAGGGTAGATAGAATCGGTCAAAAAGCAAGTCAGATTCTCTGTTATTCCTTTTTACCTGCGGAGGGAGTGGAGAGAATTATTAAACTGCGGACGAGACTATCTCAAAGACTGCGAGAGAATGCGGACGTGGTGGGGACCGATGAGGTATTTTTTGAGGAGGAGATGGATAACCAGACTTTATTAGATCTGTATCATGAAAAATCTGAGGTTATCGATGAGGAGGAGGATCAAGAAGTGGATTTAACCTCGGAAGCGTATCAAATTTGGAAAAATGCGATCGAAGTTGACCCTAGTTTAAAACATACCATAGAGACTCTGCCGCCGGTGGTTTATTCTACCCGTTGCCATAGTGGGACAGCAACCCATCCAGAGGGAGTCATGGTTTATCTAAAAACTGCCGGGGGGAATGATGCTTTAGCATGGATTGATAAGCAGGGAAATAGTGTGACTCAATCCCAATTAACTATTTTACGGTCCGCTGCCTGTCATCCCCAAACCCCGGCCATTCCCCCCCATCCCCAACACCATCAGTTAGTACAAAAAGGTACAGAATTAATTGCGGAGGAGGAAAACAACTCCGGATCTAAATTGGGACGATTGACGGGAGCAAAATTTAAGACCTACGAGCGCTTAAAAAGGTATTCTCAAGATAGTAAGGATGATCTTTTTGCTCATGAGGATTTATGCAAGGCTCTCGACCAATTGTATCATTATCCCCTTAGACAGTCGGCTCTCGATCGCTTAAATCGTGGTTTAAGAACTGGCATCAGTGACCGACAATTGGCAGACTTACTGGTATCTTTATATAAAGATGACCGTCTCTGTATTGTTCACCCACAAGAATCCACCCAAGAACCTCAGATTATTTGTTCCTTGGGTCTATTTCAACCATAGTAGCTTGATTCATGAATCAAGCTACAAAGTACGATGTTATCCTCTTGTGTAACCCATCGGGAAACGGAGGGAGATCCTCCCTTGTCTCGTTCCAAGGTTCTACCTTGAATAAGGTAGGGTTGATTCATGAATCAACCCTACCCTTGATAAGGGGGGTGTCTGATAATTTTTAACCCTTACCTACTCAACTGATAACTGATAACTGATAACTGACTCCTAACCCTAACAACAATTTTTAATTTTTCCAAGAGGTCTAATATGTCCCTCAATTTCTCCCGGACTCGTGACTTATTATCTAACTTCCAATTTGGGGAACTGTTTATCGAGGAATTGGGATGGTCTCATCCTCGCGCAAAAAAAACTATTAGTATCACCGTTGACAATCAAGAATATCCCTGTCAACGGATTGCGGAAGTGTCCGGAGTAGCAGTATTAGAGGTGACAACTACCGATATACCCGATGCGAAACTTCGTCGGGACATTCACCAGCAAGTTATCGAAAGAATTGCCGAAAATCTGCTAATTTTCGTCGATGGGGGACGGACACGCAGTTTATGGTACTGGGTAAAAAGAGAGGGAAGTAAAAGTTATATCCGTGACCATCTTTATATAAAAGGACAACCGGGAGATTTATTTCTCGGTAAACTAGCGGAATTAGTCCTCGATATCACCGATTTTGAAG
The DNA here is from genome assembly GCF_027531715.1 of Microcystis sp. LE19-8.1F. NCBI lineage: Bacteria > Bacillati > Cyanobacteriota > Cyanophyceae > Chroococcales > Microcystaceae > Microcystis > Microcystis sp. LE19-8.1F. Next base: position 7,311 of record NZ_JAPZSO010000045.1, read on the forward strand.
ATGGGGAACCCTCCGTGGTGGAGGTGGCCCATCGCTTACAAAAAGGTTTCGATATCGAAAAGATTACCAAGAAATTTTATCAGGAATTTCAGCGAGAGCATTTACAGTTCCTCCCCTTTATCCAAGGAATCGATCGAGAAAGCGATAAAAAATGGTACACTTCCGTTATTCTCAATCGTTTAATGTTCGTCTATTTCCTGCAGCGCAAGGGATTTATCGATAACGACTTCAACTATTTGCAAAACCAATTCCAAGCAAGTCAACGACGGGGGGAAAATTTATTCTATCGTCAGTTTCTGCAAACCCTCTTTTTCCAAGCATTCGCTAAACCAGAATACCAACGAGATGAGACAGTAACTGCATTGGTGGGAAAAGTCAAATATCTTAACGGAGGATTATTTCTCCAACATCCCCTCGAAAATCTTTATCAAAACATTTGTATTGATGACCAAGCATTTGAGAATATCCTCGATTTATTCTCCCGTTACTCCTGGAATCTTGACGACACTCCGGGGGGAAGCGATGACGAAATTAACCCGGATGTTTTGGGATATATCTTTGAAAAGTATATCAACCAAAAAGCTTTCGGTGCTTACTATACCCGTCCGGAGATTACCGAATATCTCTGTGATAGGACGATTAATAAATGGATTGTCGAGAGAAGTAATCAACATTATCCCCGCAAACAATTTGCCAGTATTTCTGAACTACTAATCAATCTCGATTCTCCCCTCTGTCAGCTTCTGATTGAAGATATTCTTCCCCAGCTTTCTATTTTAGACCCTGCCTGTGGTTCCGGTGCTTTTTTAGTAGCTGCGATGAAGACATTAATCGGAATTTATAGCGCGGTAATTGGGACAATTGAACTACGGGGAGACAGTAAATTAAAACAGTGGTTAACAGAGGTAAGAAAATCCCATCCCTCCCTCGGATATTACATCAAAAAAAGAATTATTTCCGATAACCTCTACGGTGTCGATATCATGGAGGAAGCGACGGAAATCGCGAAACTGCGTTTATTTCTCGCTTTAGTTGCTGCCGCACAATCGGTGACAGAATTGGAACCCTTACCGAATATTGATTTTAATATCATGTCGGGAAATTCCCTCATCGGTTTAATTCGCGTGGACGAAAAAAGTTTTAATCTCATGGGAGAGGAAAATATTCTGCAAACCCTCACCGCGCAAAATTATCAGGCAATTCTTGCGGAAAAAAATCGCAGTATTGAGTTATACAAAGAACACGCTTTTCAGTTGGGAGAAGTGCAGGGAACCCCCCAAGAAAACCGTCTCCAGATGTTACGCAATCACATCGAGGATGTCAACCGCGAATCGGTGCAGAAATTAAACCAAATTCTCTTAGATGAGTTTAGCGGTAAGTTGTCAATCAAGTACGAATCCGCACAATTAACGGGAAAAGCAAAGAAACGTTTATTAACTCTTTCTGATATGCAATCCCTGAAACCCTTCCACTGGGGTTATCACTTCGATAAACTGATTACAGAAAAAGGTGGTTTTGATGTGATTATCACCAATCCCCCCTGGGAAGTCTTTAAACCCCAAGCGAAAGAATTTTTCTCTCAGCATAGCGACTTGGTGACTAAAAATAAAATGGACATCAAGACGTTTGAAAAGGAACAGAAAAAACTGTTAACCAATCCCGAAATCGCTCAAGCATGGTTAGAATATCAAAGTGAATACCCCCACGTTAGTCTCTATTTTCGTTCCTCGGAACAATACAAAAATCAAATCTCTATTGTTAATGGTAAAAAGCAAGGGACGGATATTAATCTCTATAAGCTTTTTGTTGAACAATGTTTTAATCTCCTCCATCCCCAGGGAGAATGTGGAATAGTTGTTCCCAGTGGAATTTATACCGATTTAGGAACCAAGCAACTGCGAGAAATGTTATTTTCTCAGACAAACGTGACAGGATTATTTTGTTTTGAAAATCGTAAAACAATTTTTGAAGGTGTAGATAGTCGCTTTAAGTTTGTCATTCTAACTTTTGAGAAAAATAAACAAACTATTTCCTTTCCTGTGGAGTTTATGCGTCACGATGTTGAGGAATTACAACGTTTTCCCCATAAAGATAGTTTAGTAATTAGCGTCGATTTAATCCGCAAACTATCCCCCGATTCCCTCTCGGTGATGGAATTTAAACAAGATATAGATATTCATATCGCTGAAAAAATGTCTCGTTTTCCCCTGCTAGGAGAAACCCTTCCCGATACATGGAATCTCAAGTTAACTCGCGAATTTGATATGACTACTGATAGTCATTTATTTAAAACTGAACCCGCAGAAGGAAGACTACCTCTCTACGAAGGAAAAATGATTCATCAATTCACCCATCGGTATGCTTTACCGAAATACTGGTTAGATGAAAAGGAAGCAAGACAAGCTTTATTAAAACGCGGTGAAGTCGATAAAGGTCAAATCTTAGACTATCAAACCTATCGTTTAGGATTTCGTGATGTTGCCAGAAATACGAATATTAGAACTATGATAGCTACAATTTTACCTCCTAATTTATTTTGTCCCCATACAATGAGTTTAGAAAAAATCGATAAGCAACCAACTATAAGTTTAAAAGAAAAATGTTATCTATTATCCATTTTTAATAGTTTTGTTTTTGATAGAAGTATCCGAGATAAAGTTACATCTCATTTATCGTTTTTCTACATCTATCAAACTCCTATCCCCCGATTAAAAGAGGGAGATAAATACTTTCAGGAGATAGTAGAAAATGCGGCGAAATTGATTTGTACCACAGAAGAATTTGAGCAATTAGCGAAAGAAGTGGGGATAGGTTCCTATAAAAATGGAGTAACAGAAGAAGCAGAAAGAATGGCAATTAGAGCGAAATTAGATGCAATAGTTGCCCACTTGTATGAATTAACCCCAACAGAATTTCAACATATATTAACTACCTTTCCCCTCGTCCCCGAAAGCGTCAAAACTGCCACCCTCAAAGCTTACCAAACCCTGTAGGGGAATTATGAATGATGAAGTGGGGAAATTGAACTAAAACCCCAAAACCCCCAACGGGTAGGGTTGATTCATGAATCAACCCTACAATGAATCAACTCCATATATTAACTACCTTTCCCCTCGTCCCCGAAAGCGTTAAAATTGCCCCCCTGAAAGCTTATCAAACCCTCTAAGGGAATTAGGAAGTGGGGAAATTGAACTAAAACCCCAAAACCCCCAACGGGTAGGGTTGATTCATGAATCAACCCTACAATGAATCAACTCTCTCCGAGAAACCCGTTTTCTGTACGTTACTCAAAAAACCCACTCCCCTATACTTTTTAAACAGGATTTGTTATAATTGGTTTATAATTTTTAGAGATGTTTAATAAACTGAAAAATACCATCTAATAACTAATAACTGATTATGTTAATTGGTAAATATTTAACCCTAGGGGAATTATCTACCTGTTCCCAAACCTATCAAAAGTATGCAGCCCAAATCGATCCCTATCCAAAAAATCCTGAAACCATAACCGCTTGGCAGAATCTTACTCACTTTATTATCGATCCAATTATTGATAATTTTGGTCGAGAAAAATTCCAATTAACCTACGGATTTTGTTCCAATGATCTCAGAAAACTTCTCCAAAAAAAAGACCCAATCACCGGCTTAAAAAACGGGAGAATCGATCCCAGTCGCGATCAACATTGCGGCCACGAAATTAATCAAAAAAGTCAATATTATTGTCAGCGATTGGGGGCAGCCTGTGATTTTCGGATTATCGACTTAACTAGCGATCGCCTGATAGATTGGATTTTAAACCAAAAATTACCCTTTGACTCTCTCTATTTTTACGGAATTAATCGCCCGATTCATATCAGCTACGGACCGCAACATAAACGAGATTTATGGACTTTTACCCCTAAAGGAACACCGACCAAAAAAGGTTTACAATCATGGTTAGAAGCGGCGAAATCTATCGATTCTGAAACAAAAAAATCCCCCGAAATAGGGGGATAACCAAGACCTAAAACCCTCTTCTTTTAGATTTCTGGTTCCTGTTCGTCCTCATCGTCCTCATCGGCCGGTTCCGTGGGGAAAGGAACCGAACCCATATCTAATTTATCCCGCAATAACTTCTCAATTTCCGCCGCTACTTCTGACTTTTCTTCGAGATATTTAACGGCATTATCGCGACCCTGGGCAATATTTTCGCCATTATAGCTATACCATGCCCCTTTACGAGTAACCACGTTAGTTTGTTCGGCCATATCCAGCATACAACCCACTTGGGAAATGCCTTTACCGAAGATAATATCAAATTCAGCAATCCGGAAAGGAGGCGCGACTTTATTTTTAGCCACCTTAACTTTAGCCCGAATTCCGTATTCTCCTTCCGTGCCTTTTTTCAAAGTTTGAATGCGACGGATATCTAAACGTACCGAGGCATAAAATTTTAAGGCCGTTCCTCCGGTGGTCACTTCAGGATTGCCGTAGGTGACACCGATTTTTTGCCGCAGTTGGTTGAGGAAAATCACCACACAACCGGATTTACCAATATTACCGGCAATTTTTCGCAGGGCTTTACTCATCAAACGGGCCTGTAAACCCACCTGATTATCCCCCATTTCCCCTTCAATTTCCGCCCGCGGCACTAAAGCGGCCACCGAGTCGATGACGACGATATCCACGGCCGAAGAACGCACTAACTGGTCAACTATTTCTAAGGCAGCCTCCCCCGTATCCGGTTGTGCCACCAGTAAATTATTGATATCTACCCCTAAATCTTCCGAATAGGTGGGATCTAAAGCGTGTTCCGCATCGACAAAGGCCGCCACTCCCCCAGCTTTTTGCACTTCTGCGATCGCATGGAGGGCTAAAGTGGTTTTGCCGGAACTTTCCGGCCCGTAAATTTCGACGATGCGGCCTTTCGGTAAACCGCCACCCAAAGCCATATCTAGGGTTAAAGCACCACTAGGCACGGTTTCCACCCGCATGCGGGTGGCGTCTCCCAAACGCATGATCGAACCCTTGCCAAAGTTGCGTTCGATTTGATTTAAGACTAAACCCAAGGCTTTATCTCGATCGGGATTACTTGTCATTGTCGCCATTAATTTTGTCCCCAGTTTTCTTAAGTAGTACAGGAGTATGCAAAGATTGTAGCCTGTTTTGATCTTGATCCCCAAGAAGTTAGAGACTTTTTCCAGAATGGTGATCAAAAATCAAAACTGTTGATTTTTACAGCCAAGGCCGGCTCATCTGTTCTAATTGCGTCACCTCTTGCGCTTCTAAACTCCATCCTAAGGCCCCGGCATTTTCGATCGCTTGGTCGGCAGTTTTTGCCCCTGGAATGGGAATCACATCTCCTTGGGCGATTAACCAATTGAGGGCGACTTGTGCGGGGGTTTTTTGGTATTTTGCGCCCAATTCTTGCAGTACCCTTAAAATTGGGGCTATTTTCTCCAAACCTTCTTTTTTGAACCGCGAGTCATTTTTCCTGGCTCCATCGGGCAAATTCTGGCTTTCTGGGCTATATTTACCCGTCAGTAGTCCTTGAGCGAGGGGGCTGTAGGCGAGGATGGTGACACCCAATTCCTTGGCCGTGGCTAAAATTGCCTTAGTTTCTATTTTGCGATACAAAAGCGAATACTGCACCTGATTGACCGCTAAGGGAACCTCTTTTTTCGCCAAAATCTGGCTTGCTTGACGCATTTGCTCGGCGGAATAATTACTTACGCCCACGGAACCAATGCGGCCGCGTTTTACTTCTTCCCCTAGGGCATTGATCAGGGTTTCTTGGCTAATCAGGAAGGTGAAGGGCCAATGTACCTGATAAAGAGCCATTTTATCGGTTTTTAGACGGTTTAAGCTGTCGGTAATGGCATTATGCACCGCATTCGCCCCAAAACGCCACGGTACGGGGGCAAACTTGCTGGCAATATCGATGGGAATATCAGTCTCTTGAGTAAATTTTCCTAAGAGTCGTTCCGATTCCCCCAGGCCATAGACTTCGGCAGTGTCAAAAAAGGTGATTCCTGCCTCTACTGCCGCTTTAAAGGCCGCTTCTACCTGATTAGCTCCGTATTCCTTGCCATAGTTCCAGAATATTTTATCTCCCCATGCCCATGTCCCGATGCCCAAGGCACTGACGGCAATTCCTGTTTGTCCGAGATTAGCGGTTTGTCTAGTCATATTCCCTACAAAGGTGGCAATTTTTCAGTTTTTCGATGATCTTATCCCATTTTTTTTTTATTCGTAGCCCTCACCCTCCCTTGCCTCATCTCCACCAGCAATTTAAATACGCGGGCAGCTTATTTAAAATAGCTTAATTAAGAAAATATAAAAAAATATAATTAATAATTGTGTATGGATTATGAGTTACATTAATCACTCAACCCAAAAACACATCTCCGTAATTTCTATGAGAGCAAGTGAGATACTAGATTTATATGCCAAGGGCAAACGCAATTTTACAGGAGTCAACTTAAAAGGACAGTGTTTTCGCAGAAAGGATTTATCGGGGGCTAATTTTAGTGAAGCGGATATCCGTGGCACTAATTTTCAAGGGGCTATTTTAGAGGGAACTAAATTTACACAGGCCAAAGCAGGATTACAAAAGCGCGGCCATCTACAATTAATCTTAATTTCTTGGTTAATAGCGGCTATCTGCGGTTTTTTCTGGGGATTAGTGGGTTATTATCTAGCTTTAATGCTGGTGACAAATGTAACCGGATTTAAAATCATTGCTGCGCTGATCATCACGATTTTATCACTAATTTACGGAATATTTTATCGTCAGCGAGTTGGGGGATTGCCCTTAGTCTTATCCTTGATTTCTGGTCAAACAATCAGTTTTATCCTAGCAATTTTAATCAGCTTAACTTTAAGTTTATTAACAGTAATTATCTTGGTTTTTCAAGCAGCATTCGCAGCGGTAGCTGTAGTTAATTTAACTTTGCCTATAGCTTTAATTGTTGGTATTTTTGGAACTTGTTTCACCGCTTATCTGGCCTGGTTATCCCTAGAAGAATCGAGAGAAACGATCACGAAATCCCTGGCCATTGCTTTTTTAGCCAGTAAAGGCACAAATTTTGGGGGGGCAAATCTCAAAGAAGCTGATTTCACGGCAGCGCAGTTAAAAGCCACTGATTTAAGGGCAAAAGATTTCACTAGAACTCGATTTTATCTGGTATCGGGCATCGAGCGAGCGCGCTGGGAAAAGACAATTCTGGCCGATACTGCTACCCGAAATCTTCTCGTTACCGGTCAAGGGGAAAATAAAACTTATATTGGCTATAATTTTCGCGGACTAAATCTTTACAGAGTTAACCTCAAAAATGCCAACCTCACCAGAGCAAATTTCAGCGAGGCAAATTTAGCCCAGGCTAATCTAGAAGGGGCGAATTTAGCCCATACTAACGTGATGAGAGCCAATTTACAGGGAGCCACCCTAACGGGCGCTTGTATCGAAGCTTGGAAAATCGCCGAAAATACCAATTTAGAAGGGGTTGATTGTGATTATATCTATTTGGTCGAGTCCGAGGGAGAGCGACGTCCTTGCCAGGGCAAATTTGCGGCAGGGGAATTCCGGCAATTGGCGCTGGAGCAGCGAAAATTGTATATTAACGAAACCTAGGAATTTTGACCGGAGATTTCCCTAATATTACTGATTCTTTACCTAAAATGTCGGATGAATGCCCCCGTTATCCTTGTCGCCACTTTTTACCCGTGATTCCCAAAACTTACTTAAACAATAGCTTAATTTTCTTGGCTATCTTGTTAACATCGCTAACTTTTACGGATTTAGCGATCGCTATTGACCAGCATCCCCAAGGATTTGCTTGGGAAAAATCGCTGCTGCTATCTATTCATCAAACCGCTAATTTAAACCTAAATTTTTTGGCCATAAAACTAACGGGATTAGGCACTTATTGGGGAGTGGCTCCGATACTAACAATTTCACTGCTGATTTTTGCCCTAAAAAAATACTGGTATGGGTTCGCTTATCTCCTTGTAACCATGGCGGGAGGTTGGGCTATTAGTTATAATCTCAAGATTCTTTTTCATCGGAATCGCCCGCAATTTTGGCAGTTATTTTATCCCTTACCCGATGATTTTGCCTTCCCTAGCGGTCATGCTCTATTTAGTTCCCTGTTAGTGGTTTCTTTACTGATCCTATCTTGGAGAAAGCGCTGGTTTTTAGGGGTAGTTTTACTGGGGATTCCCTTCCTCTTGGTTATTGCTTGGACCCGTCTTTATTTAGGAGTTCACTTTCCTAGTGATATCCTTGCCTCTTGGCTTTTAGCGAGTGCTTGGTCCCTCCTAGTTCATCTCTGGTGGCAACAGTTATTAAAGACACCCAAGGCGATCAACACCCAAGAGGAAATTAATAATTAGTTGATCGACTTGCTGCCAAAAAAAATATCACGTTATACCTAAATTTTTGGAGAAAGCTAATCAAAGCCCTATAGTGATTATCGTTTGATATTCGTCGCTGACACTGAATCATGAAACCAAAACTGCGTCAAGGGAAGGGTCTATCCCTGGGACGGTTTCAAAGCCGTCCCCTTACTTTTTTCACTTTAGTTCTTCTGTGCATTTTAACCTTTACCTTAGCACCGTCATCGCCCCTGATGGCCACGTCTAAATCTGAGACTAAGATAGACTTTGTATCGCCGGCGTGGGTAGCACAAAATCTCAACGATCCGAAGTTAAAAATTCTCGATGTGCGGATTAATCCTTTGGAATATATCACCGGTCATTTACCGAAAGCGGTGAATATAGCCGATAATAATTTTCGTGGTCCAAACGGATTTTTGCCGGTTCAATATTGGCAAGAGGATAAAATTGGCAGTCTCTTTGCCGCCGCGGGAATCACTAATGGCGATCGAGTGGTAGTATATTCCGATGGTCGCGATGTCTTGGGGGCAACCATGGTCGCCTATTTACTAGAGCGATCAGGTTTCCGAGATGTTGCCGTCTTAGATGGGGGTTTTAAGGGTTATAAGGGTTCCGAACAGAAGGTAACTAAAGAATTCCCTAAATATCAACCCGGGAGCTTTACTGTCCGTGATAATCCCTCGATTCGGGTAACTTTAGCAGAAGTAGAGAAATTGATCGGCAAACTGGATGTGGTTTTTATCGATCCTAGACCGGAAGAACTTTTTCAGGGGAAACAGGATATCTGGCTGAGAAATGGTCATATTCCGGGGGCGAAAAATATACCCTGGCCGACCTTTACGGAGGCGAATAATCCGGATGAATCCCTGAAAAATCCCCATAAATTGAAATCTTTAGACGAAATCAGGAAGATTCTTGCCCAACGCAACATCAAGCCCTCGGATAATATTATCGTCAGTTGCAGTACCGGACGGGAAGCGACTTTACAGTATGTTGTCCTCAAACATCTGCTCGGTTATCCCAAGGTGCGAATTTATGAGGGTTCTTGGACAGAGTACAGTACCACAGAGCTGCCCGTCGCTACCGGGCCAGAAAAAGCGGTCTAAAATCAAGTTTCTCGGTCTATACTCGTTGTGTTTAACCATCTTGCCCAAGATGGTTTTTTTGTTAGGGTCGGTTCCCGAGGACGACCAAGTTAGGGTTTGCTGAATAAATCTAAAAATCTTGTTGGATAAGGTTTTTAGACTTTTTTTCTCTCAAAAATTGCCGACCATTGGAGTGATTGGGGGGAAAATTCAGGTACTTTTTCCCTGAAAATTAGGTAGTTGACCACCTGAAAATCGATAAAACCCCACACCCCACACCCCACACCCCACACCCAGCCACCACCGAAAAACTTTTTCAGCAAGCCCTAAGTTAGACGGACGCAAAAAAACCTCGGCGCTCATCCCGAGGTGAATTTAGGAGATTTGAGCTTGTGTTGACGTGAAGTTGACGGGAATTAGCTAAGGGCGTTGATCACATAGTCAATGTAGGAATTAGCTTCTACAGCAGCATCCCCACTTAATCCGTGATTGGTTTTGATGTATTTTAAGGCTTCGATATACCAACTAGGAGATAGTTCAAAGGCACTATTAATTTCACTCAAACCGGCGACTAGATATTCATCGATCGGGCCTGTACCGCCTACCACGAGGGCATAGGTGATAATCCGGATATAGTAGCCGATATCGCGAACGCACTTGGATTTCCCCCGCTCATCGTAGGCATAGTTCGGCCCCTGGAGTTGGGTGGTGTAGGGAAATTTTTGATAGACAGCGTTGGCTGCTTCTTGGGCTAAACTGGGGGCTTTTTGGGCGAGGATTTTTACCGCTTCTAGGGTGATGGCGGCTTGACGGAAACGACCGAAGGCTACTTGTAATTCTGCACTGCTGAGAAAACGGCCTTGGGAATCGGCAGTAGCCACCGCTTCGGTTAAAGGTGTTTTGGTCATCGATGGAATTGCTCCTACAAAAGTTTAATCGGATTGAGATAAGAAAGTCACAGCATCAGGAAACTGCCGCCGCCGCTCGATCGAAGTAAGAAGCGACTTCTGCTAGTAAAGAACTGCAATCCCCGCGAGTGATCCCGTTGGGATCGGCTGCTAGGGCAAGGGAAGCGTCCTTGAGCTTGAGAATTCCAGCCGCAACAGAAGCCCCCGGAACTCCCAGGGCGACGTAGGTTTCCCGGAGACCATTCAAGGCGCGATCATCAAGGATGCTGGCATCGCCGGTGAAGGTGGCATAGGTAACGTAGCGCAGGATAATTTCCAAATCCCGCAAGCAGGCGGCGGCACGACGGTTTGTATAAGCGTTGCCACCGGGGGCAACTAAAACGGGCTGTTCTGAAAACAAACTACGCGCGGCATCGGTAACGATCGCAGAAGAATTACTGGAAAGACGATTGACCACATCGACCCGTTTATTACCATCTTTGACGAAGGCAATTAGGGCATTGACTTGATTCTCGCTCAGGTATTCCCCCCGGGTATCGGCCTGGGAAACGACTTTGGCAAAGGCATCTAACACCATAGTTTTCATCTCCTATAATGATGATTGGTTTCGGCAAAATATCGAGGTTGATTTCTCTGGCTTTTCTTTATTTTTTCCGATAAAGTATCTAGGAGTTTTTTTCTTGGGACTATACTATCGTCCTTGAAAAAAGTTTTACTCTCCCTTGGCCAGATTTTTTTGTATATCGAGGAACAATTCTTGTTAATTGAATTTAGCGTTGATAGGCGCTTCCAGACATACTTCGTTTTTGCCATGAATTATTTTATAGAGCATATTTACACCTTTATTTATTAAAAATTGTTTCCTAAAAAAACAGCAAAAAAATAATTTTTTAGGATAAATCTCAGAAAACTTTATTAAATGTGTAAACCTATACCAAGAAAAAGTATCGCTCTTTTCATCTCTCTAATAATTCCTTTAAGTTATTTAAAGAGATGTGCTTTTATATACTAATAATAGTTAACTAAATTAAGAGAAATTTCCCAAGATGATTTTATCGATTGTGCTTCGATATACCAAAAAAACTAGCAAGGCAAAAAAATCGACAGGGATAATCCCCGCCGACGTTGTGATCAGAGGTGCCAACACCAGCATTTTGCAGTGTACTCCGACTTAAAAAGTATTGTAAAACATCTTAAATACATATATAATCAAAAATAGCCAACAAGTATAAAGCAAGTGGGATTATGCCGATCGCAAGAGACATCACCCAATTGGTAGGACGGACTCCCCTAGTCCAACTGAATCGAATCCCAGTGGCAGAGGGAGTAAAAGCCCGCATCGTCGTCAAACTGGAAAGTATGAACCCCGCCGCCTCGGTTAAAGATCGCATCGGGGTCAGTATGGTGGAGGACGCGGAAGCCGCCGGACTAATTCACCCCGATAAAACAATTCTGGTGGAACCCACTTCCGGCAATACCGGCATCGCCCTGGCCATGGTGGCGGCGGCCAAAGGCTATCGCCTAGTCCTGACTATGCCCGAAACCATGAGTTTAGAACGACGGGCGATGTTAAAAGCTTACGGGGCGCAATTAGAATTAACCCCGGGTAGCCAAGGCATGAAAGGAGCGATCGCCCGGGCCGAGGAAATAGTCGAAAACATCCCCAACGCCTATAGTTTGCAACAGTTCCGCAACCCGGCCAACCCGAAAATTCACCGAGAAACCACTGCCGAAGAAATCTGGACCGATACCGATGGTCTGGTAGATATCGTTATCGGTGGCGTGGGAACTGGGGGAACCATTACCGGTATTGCCGAAACCATTAAACCCCGTCGTCCCCAATTTCAAGCGATCGCAGTTGAACCCTCTAATAGTCCCGTCTTATCGGGAGGACCCCCAGGACCGCACAAAATCCAAGGCATCGGGGCCGGTTTTATCCCAGCCATTTTCCGACCGGAATTAATCGATGAGGTGATTATCGTCGATGATACAGACGCTTTCGCCTACGCGCGACGGTTAGCTCGTCAGGAGGGACTACTATCGGGCATCTCGGCCGGGGCCGCTTTATGGGCGGCGATTCAGGTGGGCAAAAGACCCGAAAACGAAGATAAATTAATCGTCATGATTCAGCCTAGTTTTGGGGAACGTTACCTCAGCACGGCCCTGTTTAAAGACCTCGAAGATATCGACTAATAGGACAATAAATTGATGGAATTTGCAACGAGGGCGATTCATGGGGGGCAAGAACCAGACTCTAGCCATGGGGCGGTAACGGTTCCCATTGATCTCACTTCCACCTATAACACCAGCTTTACTACGATTATCGATCGGGATCGAGAATAGAAACGATTTAAAGCGGCATCTGGAAAAGGCCTTGATTGGTTAGGCGAAGTTTTTATCTCATTTGATGGGTTAAACCATGTTTTTTGACTCGGAAGATTGGCAAACGATTATTTTTCGGCTGAGTATGGCTATGGCCGTCGGCTGTCTGATTGGTTATAACCGACAGCGAGGCGGTCGTCCTGCTGGATTGAGAACTTTTATGATCGTTAGTCTCGGAGCTGCCATGTTTGTCATGATTCCCCTACAAGCGGAGGGAGATGTGGGTTATGCGTCTTCTAATGCTCTCAGTCGTACTATTCAAGGGGTCGCTTCTGGTGTCGGTTTTTTAGGCGCGGGAATCATCCTACAACAATCCCATCGGGAACTAAATAAGATACAAGTAAAAGGCTTGACTTCGGCGGCGACTATCTGGTTAGCGGCAGGATTAGGCGCGGCTTCTGGCTGCGGTTTATGGCAGATGGTTCTCGTGGGAACTTTTTTTACTCTCTGCACTTTAAGTGGCATTAAACGACTGAAGAAAAAACAACCTTTAGCCAAATATATTAAAGGTCGGAAGAAAATATCTCGGATCAATCAAGAAATAGACTCATCGGATAATTCAGCATCTCATTAATAAAAAAGCGATAAAAATTAATTTTTATCAAAAGAGCAAAAGCTTTTCTGTAATAGTTTTTAGCTCAAAAAGCTTCTATTTTGCCTGCAATTTATTGGTTAAAAAATATAATAAATTTTTTATAAAATTTTTTGTAAATAAATAACAAATAAATATTTTATGTGATAGCATTTAGATGAAGTAACCAATTTTTTGAATATGGAAGAAAATCCGAATATGATCAACCGAAATAAGAGCTTTCAAAGCCTCAAAAATCAAGTTTTCCGGCTGCTGATTTTCCTCTTAACTGTCACTTTGCTCCTCGGGGGAAGGGGAAATGCGATCGCCTTGCCCCTTCTCCCTGAACAGTTGGCCGTCATCGACCGTGCCACGGCAACGGGTGGCACCGTGGTGGAACCAGTTAAGAAAAAAAATGAGGTTTCTAGCCCAAAAATTCTGGAAGATGCCCAAATTGCCTATGAAAAAGCCATCCAAGCGACAAAATCGGCTATCGATGACCTAAAGGCTCAACTAGCCGCGCCTTCTCTCGACAAGAAGATTATCGAAGCTCAACAGGACAACCTAGAGGACTTAGCGGATAATATTGACGATCTAGGGGAAAAAGTGAGTAAATTGACGAAAAAATTGACCAAATCCGGGGCTAAACTCAGTGAAACCCTGCAAAACAACCTTATTACCCTAGAAAATAGCCTTGTTAATACCTCCGAGACGATCGATATCTTAGCCGACGACACCGAACGACTCAAAGACAGTGCTTCCCCTTTCCTGAAAACTCGCGTGGAAAAGACCATCGACGCGGTTAAACAGACTCTACAGGAAAGCGATCGAGCTTGGCAAGAACTGATCTCCTCGGCCACAACGGAACTGGAGAAGACTAACACCCCGAAATAAATAGGGCTTGCAATGCCATAAAATCGGTCTTTTTTGGGGTAATTATCGTTTTTACCCCAAAATTCTCAAATCCGATCCCTAATCGCTGTATCCCGTCTCCTGTCTCCTGTCTCGGAGTCTCGACTAGGAAATTAATTTTGCACGACTACTTACCAATCATGACGCTTACCTATCAACCACCAACCCCCCATCGCTGGCACTTTGATAATCGGGCAATTTTGCCCCTCAGAAACCCTAATTTCTGGAAAATCGAGAGTGGAGTCGTAAAAACCTCCACCTGGTTAGAAGATGGAACCCTGATCGTCTTGGGATTGTGGGGACCTGGCAATTTTGTTGGCAAAACCCTAGAGAGAGTCAATCCCTATCAAGTTGAGTGCATCACTCCTGTGCAAGCAGTTTCCTTTTCCACAGTTGAGAGTTATCAAATGGCAGAAATTCTGCTGTCTCATCTTCAGCAAGCACAAGAACTAAGTATTATTCGTAGCTACAAACGTACTGATATTATGGTTGTGAAATTACTGGCATGGTTAGGCAATCAATTTGGTAAACAAACCGGTACCGGACAATTAATTGATGTGCGTCTAACTCATCAGGATATCGCTGACTTATTAGGAACCACTAGAGTCACAATTACCCGCGCACTTAATCATCTTGAACAACAGGGGGCCGTGGAACGTCTTCCCGTCCATCGTCTTCTTTTACGAGAGGAGGAAATCTGGCACTACGAGATTTAGAATGGGAAGGATTATCTCTTTTTTCAATCTATGAATTGGTTAGTAGCCCTTTTAATTACTAGCGTGACGAGTTTTGTAGCCACAAATCTTGATGATCTGATGGTGCTAATGTTGTTTTTCTCGCGACTTAATGCTAATTTTCGACCTCGACACCTGATTGTTGGTCAATACCTCGGTTTCACCCTCATTCTCCTAGCTAGTTCCCTCGGTTTACTATTTGGGTTACTGGTTTCTAAAGAATGGATTGGTCTATTAGGATTTATTCCTTTGATTATCGGCATTAAACAACTTTTGTCAAGGGAAAATGAGGATTACATTCAAGAAGTAAGAGAAGATGTTAATTATTCTAAAAATCGCTCCTTTCTTCCTCGTTTTCCCTCCCAAACCTATTACGTTGCCGCCGTGACCGTGGCTAATGGTGGTGATAATATTGGTATCTATACCTCTCTTTTTGCCAATAATTCCCCGATGCACGTCTTAATTATCATGATAGTTTTTTATCTCATGATGGGGATTTGGTGCGTCCTAGCCTATTTTTTGATTACCCATCCCAGGATAGCTAAAGTGGTTACAAACTACGGACATAAAATTAGTCCTTTTATCTATATTGTTCTAGGGATTTATATCTTAATTGACAGCCGATCCTATCGTTTATTTTTAATGTCTTAAGCAAGAATGCCTAAAAATCGCCTTTTATCTAGACCCAGTAATATCTTTTTTTTGTTATTAATCTTGGCGATTATTTTTAATCCTTTCGTGATTGTCAATGCAGGAGAAAGAGGAGTTTTAATGGTCTTTGGTCAAGTACAGGAGAAAATACTTAATGAGGGCATTCACGGGATTATTCCCGTTGTTAACACGGTGAAAAAACTAAGTGTGAGAATCCAAAAACAACAGATAGCGGCCGAAGCTTCCTCCAAAGACCTACAGGAAGTATTTACAGATGTGGCCCTGAATTGGCATATTTTAGCATCAGAAGTTAATAATATTTTTCAACAAATTGGCGATGAAGCGGCTGTCATTGAACGAGTGATCGATCCAGCAGTGGAGGAAATTCTCAAGGCAGTTATGGCTAAATATACCGCCGAAGAATTAATTACTAAACGGGAGGAGGTGAAAGGAGAAGTAGATATTCGTTTGAGCGAAAGACTGAAAAATTATCATATCGGTGTCGATGATATTTCTTTGGTTCATGTCAACTTCTCCGATCGCTTTACCGATGCGGTGGAAGCCAAACAAATTGCCGAACAGGAGGCCAAAAAAGCCGGTTTTATGGTGCTGAAAGCTCTGAAAGAATCGGAAGTAAAAATCAATCTGGCTAAGGGAGAGGCGGCAGCTCATCGCATTCTCCAAGATTCCTTAAGTCCAGAAGTTTTACAGAACAAAGCGATCGAAAGATGGGACGGTAAACTTCCCCTATTTATGGATGATAATCTGCTTAAGTCCCTTGAATTGGTTAAAGATAAGCGAAAAACTAGATGATAAAAACAATTTATTAAAACCATAAGAAAGAATACTTGATTTTATTGAACTTCCCAGCGAGGAACTCCTCTATGCTGTTTAAATCCCGAAAGACAAAGCAGAAATTTAACCCCGATTACTGGCGAGATCATTCGGCCAACGAACGCACCTATCTGTCTTGGATGCGCGCTTCCATCGCTTTGATGGGTTTTGGTCTGGTCATTTTGCGTTTACGGACAGTATCTTCGCCATCTCTAGGACTGGGTTGGTTGTTGGGTTTTGTCTTCGCTATGGTGGGATTATTAACCGTTGTCATCGCCACGCGCCGGTATTTTCTCATCCGGCGAGCGATCGATAGTAATAGCTACGAACCTGCTCAAGTCTGGATTATTTGCTTTAGTATAGCGATCGCTGGTCTCGGATCAGGAATTCTCTATTTTGTCGCCACCAGTCCCGATAGCGGTGGAGTGGAAAGCATCGGTTTCGATTAAAACCCCATCCCGCTCCGGCCGCGGATGGGGAGAAAATTGCTCGATACAGGCGGTAAAATCCAGATAAGTAGCTGGTTATAATTAAATTAAAAATGGATTTTGCCTTTAATCCCCCCTTGATCCCTCCTTGATAAGGTAGGGTTGATTCATGAATCAACCCTACCCTTGATAAGGGGGGTGTCTGATAATTTTTAACGCCTACCTACTTAACTACTTAGAATTACCCATTTTCCGACCTTTCCCACGAAGGGGCAAAAGGTGGACAAATTAAAGGACAAGCGCGCCAATGACTGTGAACAGGGACTCCCAAGCGTTGACAATAGCCATTTCCTCTCCCCTGAAACCTATAAAACCGACAGTAACGACAGGTGGAGGAACAACTGACAACTTTGGGGAGAGGATTTCCCGTGGTTTCGATCGCTGTTAGTTTTGGGGATAGGGTGGAAATGGTGTCTAGCAAGGAAGTCTCCAAGGCTAACGGGGTTCACTAGCGACTTTTACCGTACCTAGTCACAAATTATGTCACAGTCGCCCGTCGTCTGGGAGTATAACGATTGACACGCTCCTAAAAAATTGAGAAAATCCCTTGCTGCCAGACCTATTCCACCACAACACGCTTAGAAAAGCACCAACTCATACCAAATTTCAAAAACTATGGCCTACTTATAGAAAAGATGATTAAGTGGATAAATTGGCGATGCCGGTCGTACCCAAAATTGATATTGTTGAGTCAGTAGAAGATTTAAAAGAATTAATGAAACAACAAAAAAGTAGTTTAGCCTACGCTAAAGTACAGTCCTTATATTTTTTGAAGATGGGGGAGGTAGAGACGGTTCGCCATTTAGCGGTATTAATGGGACGAGGGGAAAGAACAATCCATCCCTGGTTAAGTTTATACCGAAAAGGAGGAATCGAGCGATTATTATCCCAAGGAAACCCCCCAGGAAGACCGAAAAAGATTTCGGTAGAAGAAGTGGCTCTTTGACAAAACGAATTAAAAGACCCAGTGGGTTTTACCAGCTATAAAGAGATTTATTTTTGGCTCTCGGTCGTTCGAGAAATTTCCGTTAGCTATACAACAGTTTATCGTCTCGTTAGACAGGAATTAGGAAGCTCAATTAAAAGTACCTAGACCACGAAATTCGAGACAATTACCCGGCGAAGTAGATGAGTTTAAAGCGAACTTATCTAAACGACTAAAAGCTCTACTAGAAAGGGAAAGCGAGAAAGTAAAGCGTTACGAGAAAGTAAGTTTTTGCTGCGAGGATGAAAGGAGATTTGGTGGTCACACTATGGCTCGGAATAAAATAACTCTTTTCGGAGTTAAGCCCATTGGTAATTTTCAAGATAACTTCCAATGCTTTTGGCTGTCCGGGGCTGTAGAGCCTCGACAGGGCAGAAGCTTCTTCTCTGAATTCTCCCATTTAGAGGGCGATTGTTTCGGAGAATATCTATGACAACGCAAGCTTTTCCCAATGAATTACATATTTTACAAGTAGATAACGCTCCTGCACATATTGCGGGACACTTAGAAATTCCCGACAATATTATCTGGTTTTATCAACCTTCTTGTTGTCCTGAAGTTAACCCCGCAACAGAGAGTTTGGCTGTACCTGAAAAATTCTCTGGCATGGGAAACTTTTGAATCTCTTGATGCTTTAAGAGATAAACTCGATGCTCTTTTAAATCGTTTATCCAATGACACTATCGGTTATTTAACGGGTTGGTCTTGGATTTTAGAAGCTCTATAAACCTCTTGCAAAAGTCAAAAAGTAATCAATCCTGATGCTGAAAGCATCTATTCTTCTTTCTGTTGCCTGTTGCCTGTTGCCTGTTGCCTGACTTCTGCAAGAAGTCTTATGTCTGTCAGGAATTTAGAAATTTGGTATTAGGATATGGAGCGCGGCGCGGGTTTGTCCATGTTGATATGAGGAACGGTTCGGGATGGCGAAGCGGTGGCGAAAAAGGACCAAGATGGAATTATTAGGGTCGTTGTCAGTTAAAAATATTTGATCGCTCCGATAGTGAGCGATCGTTTTTTGTTTGGGGTATCTTTCAACAGGAATACGATCATCTGGAAGGAATCCTCTTTCTCGATCGCCTTGCTTCTCCGGCGGATTTATACTCGGAGGAAGAATACCAGAAAATCAGTAATATTGCCGAATATAAGCGATAAAATCGCAAAATATCTCTAAATCTTCAAAATAAGTTAAATAACTTAACGGGACTATTTTATCTGGCGACAAAATTTTTGTTAAAATGATAACGATTATCATTCCAGAGGAGCCAAATTTGCAAACAAATGAACTACTTGACAAAATAAATTAATCATGCAGTAGAACTCTGCCCTCAATTAACTAGGGAGATACTCAAGACTTTTTCGGTGACTAGGAAAATCAATTTTTCCAGATTTCCGCACGGAGATAACCCCAAAGACGAAGGAATAACCCGATAGCTTTCATTAGTTATCGTCTAGATGTCCAGAAAAATAAATACTCTAGCAAAGGGTATTTATTAACATTGGTAAAATCAGAAAACTTGGCCGATTAATTAACTATTGGAGTCCGTAAAAATATCTATGACCTTAGCTAAGTCCAAAGCAATTTTCGATAATGATGACTACAATCACTTTCCCGAAGTGATTACCGAACCTCAATCGCCGGTATCGGAAGCGGAGATGATGCAAGCGGTACGAACACTGCTGTTAGGATTAGGAGAAGATCCCGATCGCGAAGGTTTACGAGACACTCCCAAACGAGTAGTAAAAGCCCTAAAATTTCTCACTTCTGGTTATCAGCAATCCCTTGATGAATTGCTGAATGGGGCAGTTTTTCATGAGGAGGCTAACGAGATGGTTTTAATCCGAGACATCGATATTTTTAGCTCCTGTGAACACCATATTTTACCAATTATCGGCCGCGCTCATGTTGCCTATATTCCTAATGGGAAAGTGATCGGTTTATCGAAAATTGCCCGCATCTGTGAAATGTACGCCAGACGACTGCAAGTACAGGAACGTTTAACCGCACAAATTGCCGATGCTTTGCAGGGATTACTGCAACCTCAAGGGGTAGCTGTGGTGATTGAAGCGACTCATATGTGTATGGTAATGCGCGGGGTTGAAAAACCCGGTTCTTGGACTTCTACGAGTGCCATGCGCGGTATTTTTGCCGATTCTGCTAAGACTCGTCAAGAGTTTATGAGTTTGATTCGTCATAGTCCCGATTTTCACTAATTAGTCAGGGGGATCGGGATTATTTGATCGTCCTATCCCCAGTTTTTTCCTAAGCAAAAAACCAGAGCCAAGCCAGCTATTTACTGTTTACTTTTTATTTTTAACTCGCTGTTATCATGCTGATTCGTCCCCGTCGTCTTCGTTATACTCCAGCGATTCGCCGTCTTGTTCGTGAAACCGAATTAACCGTTAATGACTTGATTTATCCCCTCTTTATCATGGAGGGAGAAAATCAAAGGGTTGCTATTCCTTCTATGCCCGATTGTTATCGTTATTCCCTCGATTTATTGCTCAAAGAAGTGGTTAATGCCTATAACTTAGGCATTAATGCCATCGCTCTTTTCCCCCTGATTGCCGAAGATAAAAAAGATAATTTCGGTAGAGAAAGTTATAATCCCGATGGTTTAGTGCCAAGGGCGGTGAAAGCGATCAAAAAAGAAGTTCCTGAAATAATTATTATTACCGATGTTGCCCTCGATCCTTTTTCGATTTATGGTCATGATGGTATTGTGGAGGACGGGAAAATTCTCAACGATGAAACCCTAGAAGTTTTAGTGAAAATGTCGCTCTCACAAGCGGCAGCCGGGGCTAATTTCGTCGCCCCTTCCGATATGATGGATGGTAGGGTTGGGGCGATCCGTCGAGCTTTAGATGCGGCTGGCTATTTGGATGTGGGAATTCTCGCTTATACGGCTAAATATGCCTCTGCTTATTATGGTCCCTTCCGAGATGCCTTAGAATCAGCACCAAAATTTGGTGATAAGAAAACCTATCAAATGGATGGGGCTAATAGTCGGGAAGCGTTACGGGAAGCCAGTTTAGACATAACAGAAGGGGCAGATATTATTATGGTTAAGCCCGCTCTGGCCTACCTCGATATTATCCGTCGTCTGCGCGATAGTAGCCATCTTCCCGTCGCCGCTTACAACGTCAGTGGTGAATACGCAATGATTAAAGCGGCGGCAAAACAGGGCTGGATTGACGAAAAAAGCCTGATTTTGGAAACTTTAATCAGTATGAAACGAGCGGGGGCCGATTTGATTTTGACCTATTTTGCTGCCGATGTGGCATTAATGAAACAAGAAAGCCGATTTTAGGGTTTTTGCCAGCGAAATTGATAGAAATTATCCTGCGCTCCCCATACCTGCCGGCCAAGGCTATCATAACCTCGATCGCTGGTATCCATGCCCTGGGAATGTAGAATAATTGTATTAGTTATTTTTACCGCACCTCTGGCATTCGTGGGACAACCCTGGGGGGGAGTTTCTCCCCGATAACCCTCTGCTATCGGTTTTAAAAACACAGTACACACCGACTCGGCCAAATCTGATACATTTAATTTTCTTTCTGTCAAGTCTTTGTTACAAAAATTAATAAAGTTAGCGGCATTATTTAACTTATAAGCTTTTGATTCCACAGTGGAATTATCGGGGCTAGGTTGAATGACTAAAATTCTTTGACGATAGGGTTGATTTAAGCGATCGATAATTGCCTGTTCTTGATAAAGATAAATATTATCCTGTTTGGGGGAAAAATCCACGGCACAGGTGGTCATTTGCACCTTAGCAATGCGGGGGTTAGTCTGCGCTTGTTGCGTCGTATCCATCACCCCAATTAAATGATTAGCCACTCCCTGCACTTGCGGATTAAGGGGCAAAGATTGAGTGAGAAAAAATCCTAGGGCGATCGAAGTTTTCAGCATAAGCAGAGGCTTGATTCCGGTTAGTCTCTAATTAGCTTAAACTGATAAGCAGCAAGAGCAAAAATTCCCCTTTTCCCATGGCTAATCATCTGGCTGAATCTGAAAGTCTTTACCTGCGAAAACACGCCGAAAACCCGATCGATTGGTGGTATTGGTGTGACAGCGCCCTAGAAATTGCCAGGAGAGAAGATAAACCGATCTTTCTCTCGATCGGTTATTCTAGCTGTCATTGGTGTACGGTTATGGAAGGAGAAGCTTTTTCCGATCGGGCCATTGCCGATTATCTCAATCAGTATTTTTTGCCGATCAAAGTTGATCGCGAGGAAAGACCAGACATCGATAGCATCTATATGCAAGCATTGCAGATGATGGTCGGTCAAGGGGGTTGGCCTTTGAATGTCTTCCTAACACCCGATAGTTTAATTCCCTTCTATGGTGGCACCTATTTTCCCGTGCAACCGCGCTTTAACCGGCCCGGTTTTCTGCAAGTTTTGCAATCGGTACGTCGTTATTATGACGAGGAAAAGGAGAAATTAAGCAAATTCACGGCCGAAATGCTGGGCGCACTGCGTCAATCGGCCATTTTACCCCGAGCAGAGACCAATTTAGCCGATACTTCCCTTTTAGCCACAGGAATCGAGACAAATACGGCGGTGATTCGGGTTAATCCCAATAATTACGGTCGGCCCAGTTTTCCGATGATTCCATATTCTCATCTGGCTTTGCAGGGTAGTCGCTTTGGTGACGATTTTGAGGATTCCCTCCGGCAAGCGGCCTATCAACGGGGGGAAGATCTGGCCCTGGGGGGAATCTATGACCATGTGGGGGGAGGATTCCATCGTTATACGGTGGATTCGACGTGGACGGTTCCCCATTTTGAAAAAATGCTCTACGATAACGGGCAAATTGTCGAATATTTAGCCAATTTGTGGAGTGCGGGTGATCGAGAGGCGGCCTTTGAGAGAGGGATTAAAGGCACGGTTAACTGGCTAAAACGGGAAATGACCGCCCCAGAAGGTTATTTTTATGCGGCCCAAGATGCCGATAGTTTTGAGAACGCCACGGATGGGGAACCGGAGGAAGGGGCCTTTTATGTCTGGTCGGATGCGGAGTTAAGGGATTATCTCTCGACCGAGGAATTGGGGCTGCTGCAGGCTAATTTTACCGTTACTGCCGAGGGGAATTTTGAGGGTCGCAATGTGCTGCAACGTCGGCAAGGGGGAGAATTAGGGAAGGAGATAGAAAATATGCTCGATAAGTTATTTATTCGGCGTTATGGCAGTTCTCAAGGCCAATTAGCTCTTTTTCCCCCGGCCAGAGACAATCAGGAGGCGAAAACCGTCTCTTGGCCGGGACGCATTCCGGCGGTAACGGATACGAAAATGATCGTCGCTTGGAATAGTTTGATGATTTCCGGTTTAGCCCGGGCCTTTGCCGTCTTTAGCGAACCGTTGTACTGGCAAATGGCTACGGTCGCGGCCGAGTTTATTCTCAAGCATCAGTGGTTAGATGGACGTTTTCAGCGCTTGAATTATCAGGGTCAGGCCTCGGTTTTGGCCCAATCGGAGGATTTTGCCTATTTTATTAAGGCTTTACTGGACTTGCAAACCGCTAAACCCCAAGAAACTGGCTGGTTAGAGGCGGCTGTCGATCTACAGGGGGAATTCGATCGCTGGTTTTGGGCCGAGGATGAGGGGGGATATTTTAATACTGCGTCCGATCATAGTCTCGATCTGATCGTGCGAGAACGGGGTTATACGGATAATGCCACCCCTTCGGCTAACGGAATTGCGATCGCTAATTTAGTGCGTCTGTCGCGATTGACGGAAAATCTAGAATATCTCGATCGGGCCGAAAAGGCCTTGCAATCTTTTAGTACCATCCTAGAAGAGTCCCCCACCGCTTGCCCCAGTTTATTTGTCGCCCTCGATCACTATCGTCACGGTTTCTGTCTGCGCGCCCCGGAAAGCTCGATCGAGCCGCTGTTAAGTCGCTATTTGCCCACTGCGGTCTATCGAGTCGATGCCAGTTTGCCGCATAGCACATTTGGGTTAATTTGTCAAGGGTTATGCTGCCTTGAACCGGCAGAAAATTTAGAACAGTTAGACCGACAAATTGCCGGGGTGATGGCCGGTCCGTCAATACTGCTCGGTTAGGGATTTTTTCTCTCTCAAGCAGAGAGAAGTGATAAAAAAGCAATTAACGCTTTTTTAATCACCAAGGTTGAGGATTATTGATTATTTTGACCAAAATGGACAGGAATGGAGATAATTTTCTTCTCAATTGTCAAAACGCCCACACCATCGGTCAAAGCAAGAGAGGCATCGCGGACAGGGTTGTCTCTTTGATCGCCGCCCTCTTAACGTCAAGTGCCGACTCTGTAGCGATTATACTCGATTTGATCTGTATTGAGCGTTCAAGTCCCATTAGTTTTATCTTCAGCAATCTTATGGAGAACAAAAACATTATCTTGCTTTAAAAGCAGCCATCTTGTAAAAGGATAGCGTTTGACTTCTTGATAACCTTCGAGCAATCCAGAGGAAATCATGTAGTCATCACGATTTACCCACCAGTAACTTTTACCCCGCTGCTTCTGATATTTTATATCGTTTAAATACCAGCCATTAAATTCGTATCCCCCATCGATATATTCAGGAGTAACTCCCTGTTCCATCAAATCATTTAAGGCTTGCCACCGAGTTCGGTTCCAGGCTAAGTAGTCATGGGTTGCAGCCATAGTAAATCCGCCCCAAATAAAGGTCATTGTCAAGGCAAAAGCAGTTATTTTTTTGCCAATATATTGCTCGTTAATATAATTATTTGAAATCACTAAAAGCACCATAAATAATGGCAAAAGAAACAGAAAATAACGATCAAAAGGATACTTTACTCCGAAAAGAAAAAGATAGATCAAGATGGCTGAAAGTATTAGCACTTTTAACCATTTTTCCGATTCTGAAAAAGTTTGAATGATTGCTAAACATAAGTAGTAAAGCAATAAAACCGCCCCTAAGACACCCATAGCCGTGATTATCAACCAAAATACTTTTAGTCCAAGGGAATAGGAGGGAAGATTTACCTTCAAGAGAAAAGTATCTCGAAGGGTTAAAGGCCCTAAGCCGAAATAACGTAGGACATTTCCAATAAATGGCATAGTTTTGCCTTGCCAAATCAATCTACCCATCACAACAACAAAAAAACTAGACATAATCAAGATAGTTATGGTTTTCTGTTGGCGAGATATTTCTTTTAGTTTTTTTACGAAAAATATCGCTATAATAGGGAAAATAAAACACCCTATGTATATTAGTGAAATCATGAGAATGTCGTATCTAAAATAGATTTTTCTACTTAACACATTCTCTGCTATTGCGGGAGTGCGACCAGTAGAATAAAGCCAGTTTTGATAAAATCTATGCAGTAAAATCCCTGAAGAAAATATGACAAAACTAGCAAACAAAAACTTTATTTTAAATCTTTTTTTAAACGAGTATGCCAGGGCAAATGATAAAAGAATCACTATTGCGTACTGGCGAATCAAAATATTGACATAAACTAAGCAAAGACCCAGAATAACTTCACTTATTGATTCCCGCTTCAATCCCCTGATCAGAAAATAGAAAGATAGGATACTTAAAGCCAGAAAAGGAACGTCGGTCATAAAGCTGTTAGCTAATCCAAAGTATAGAGGATTAACCACTACCAGCAAAGCGCCCAACAAAGAGATTTTCTGATTGGCATTAACCTCTCTAAGCAGTCCATAAGTACCAATCGCACCGATTAATCCTAAGGTTAAAGTTGAGAAGCGTAATGCAGTAAATGAAAATCCAAAAGGAAGGCAAAATAAGGCTCCCCAAAAGGCTTGAAAAAATAGGTTAGCATGAGCTGGACTGGGAAAGCTGAAATCACCTTTCTCCAGAATCGATTTTACGGCTAGTCCATAAACCCAGTCATCATTAAGAGGAAAATTACCCAAAGGATTGACGACAATTACCATCACAGTCCATATCGCAATAATTATTAAAATATTGACAATATCAGCTTTTTTTGGATGACTAAAATAGCTCCAACTTATTACATTGGTTTTGTTCATGGCTCTAATCTTACGAAAGGAAAATAGAAGCGAGCTTCATTTATCTCTGATACGGCCGGGGTTGTCTCTTTCATCGCCGATCTCTCAACGTCAAGTGCCGACTCTGTAGGCATTATACTCGATTTGATCTTTATTGAGCGTTTAAGTCCCAATAATTGCCCCTTAGTGGATATTTCTACAAATTTGAGCTGCAACCCAGCCAATGGAGGTTAAAGATTGCTTGATAGATGGGATTATGGACCCGCAGCTGGCCTTGATCTTTGATCACTAACCCCGATAAAAGTAACTCTTTTTCTGGGGGGCTATCCTCGGCAATCACCTCTTTTTCCCTTAAAATCCGTTCATAGAGTCTCAGGAGCAACTGGGAGCGATGACTGTTGAGGAGCCGGTCGCGAATAGTCCGCAGATGTTCCGGTTCATCCTGAGCCTCCCAATTGTCAATGATCTTCTTCTGTACCAAGTCCTCAATCCAGGAGGCCTCACCATTGGGGGGAATCGGCGAGGTAGCGGTGCGAATTAACTGACAGAGTTTTTGGGTCAGAAAGGGTTGGCCGTTTGTCCAGGCAAAGACTTCTTTTAAGACAGTTTGCGGGTTAGTAAATTTCTCGGCCAATCCGCGCAGTAAAGGCTGGGCTTCGTGTTCCTTAAAACCCTCCAATTGAATCGAATGACCGATATTAAAAGGAGTGATTTGGTGGTCGGTAATTAAATCGGAGGGGGTGACAACACCGAAGAAAGCGAAGGTCAAACGCCGATAGAGCGGGTTAAAACCGCGCTGGTTATAGCAGGAACGAATCAGGGCAAAAAAGTCATTAACCGCGAAATTTAAGCCCAAAACGCTATCAATTTCATCGATAAAAATCGCGATCGGTTTCGGGGGAGAACCTTCCACGATCCCCACTTCCAGCAATAACACTTCTTCGATAAATTCCCCCAAGCGCTGTACTGCCGAGACATCTTCCCGTTCTTGCCACCAAGCTTTGAGATTGACCCTTTTGAGCAGGCCAAAACGTCGTCCTAACTCGAAGGCTATCCCCTTGTACCATTGGTCGGGAGTGACATTTTCACTGCCGATGCGGGTTAAATCAATGGGAGCGCAACAGATGCCCTCGTGTTGGAGGTGATCGATCATGCGTACCATTAAACTAGACTTACCCATTTGACGGGGATTGAGGACATAGCAAAAATCGCCGCGTTTGAGGGCCTTATAGAGATAACGGTCGGCGGCGCGGACCACATAGGTGGGGGCATCCATGGGTAAACTGCCCCCCACTTGGTAGTCAAAGGTGCTAGATTCTTCGCTACTTCTGAGCAGTTCATTTTCAAACAGTAATTTTGCTTGGGTGTCCTTGAGAATTTCTAGGATTTGGCTGAGTTCTAGGGTGCGCTCCTGCACTTTCTCTTCTAGGGTGCGGCTATACTCGGCTAATTCTTCGGTAAAGCGAATCCGTTCCGCTTCCGCCTGTTTTCGTTCGGTAATATCGGTAAAAGCGGCGATCGCATAGATAATTGCTCCTTTTTCGTCAAAAACGGGCGTGGCATACACTTCTAGGGGAATAATCTTCTCTCCTTGGTGAACTTCTATATCATCCACCGTGTTTTTTTCCCCCCTTAAAGCTCGGACAATCGGATGGTATTCTGTGGGATACAATCGCTCGGTTCCAGCTTGATATAACTGATAGGTTTTCCCCAACTGATTAGCCGTGGTGATATTAACTATCTCTTTTCCTAAAATCTCCTGGGCGGTTTGATTGGCGTAGTAGGGTTGACTGTCGGCATCGAGGACGAATACCCCCACCGGCATGGCTTCCAAAAATTGCGCTAGTTGTCTCTGTTTGGCTTTGATTTCGGCGTAGAGTTTGGCGTTAGTAATTGCGATCGCCGCTTGGCTGGAGAGCAGTTGCAGCACTTCCAATCTTTCTTGGGTAAAAGCCCCGACGGTGAGATTATTTTCTAGATAGACAATTCCCCGCAGTTGTCCTTGGTCGAGGAGGGGGGAACAGAGCAGCGATTTGGTTTGATGGGTTTTAATATAGGGATCGTTGCTGAAACTGCCCTGATGGGCGGCATCGTTATTAAGAACGGTTTGACCGCTCCGGGCTACATAGTTAATAATTGAGACGGGAAGATGTTCTTCGATCGCATTAGATTTAAAGACTGTCACCCTGTCTTCCTGCACTGAACCGGAGGCCTCGATCGATAATTGTCCGCCGCTTTCTAGGATAAGATAGCCCAGCTGCGCCCCGGCATTTTCGATGAGAATTTTCATCAGGGTGGCGAGTAATTGATCTAAAACTATCTCGCTAGAAATGGCTTGGGATGCCTTCATAATCGTGGCTAAATCTAACAGTTCTCCCGAATGACTAACTGAATTTTTTCTGGTGGTAGTTCTCCTAGTTTCGGTCAGGGAATTGGAACCATAATTATTGACCATTAACTGAGAATAGCGGCTTTCTATATCTTTGACTTTAGCTGTTGCTCCCCAAAGAGAATAAAGATAAGCAGCTTCATTGATGTAGGTTTTGGCAATTTTTACTTTACCCCAATCGAGATAGAATTTCGCCGCTAGTTCGTTAGCCAGTGCCTCTTCATTAATGTATTCATTTTCCTTGGCTTTAGCGATGGCTAGATCGTAGTTTTCTATGGCTTCTAGATAGGATTGCTGCACCCGATCCTTTTCCGCTTGCACTAAATAAAATTTATGGAGATAGTTAGAGGGTGCTTGATTAGCCCATTCCCGTTGCTTTTTCTGATTATTCGTCACTCGTTCTAAGACCTGTTGTTTTTGGTCATTATCCAGATGATTATAAATAGCTAAATGGGCGAGAGAATCATAGAAGTTATGCAGAGAAATCAAGAAAGTGGCGGTAGCTCCTCCCAGATATTTTTGAGCTTGGTTAGCGTTTTCAATGGCTTGTTTGTACTGTCCAAATAGATAACAAAGGTATAATTTATTGACAAATAAAGCACAGAGACCGTAAAGATCATTAGCCTCTAGATGGTACGGTAACATAAGAGTTTCTTGATAGTATTGTCCTTCTAAACGGCTGGGATTTTCCGAGCGCCCCAGCAGATTTAAAACTGTTTGTCCGTAGATTTTTAGATAGTTGCGGGGGTTTTCTTGTTTGAGCTTAACAAAAGCCAGATCATAGTTAGCTATTTCTCCAGCTAATTCGGTTAATTCCTGTCCGATAAAGGCGGAAAGAAAACAGTAAAGATAGGCGCAGATCGTTCCGTAGTAGATATCCCCCATTTCTAAACCGGTTTGATAGGAAGATTTTAACAAGGACAGGGAATTTTTAATCGGTTCTTTCCAGATACTAATAGTGGTAGAAAAGACGGCAATTATTTTCGGCATCAGGGCTTTGGCATGAAATTTATCAGCAATGTTTAAAGCCAATTTTCCAAATTGATAACCCGTTTCCCAATCTTCTAAAAGACCACAAAGAATTAAGCCATAATTAACATAAGTAAAGGCCGCTAGATAACTGTTGCCGTACTGAATTGATAAGTTAACCTGTTTTGATACTAGGATGGGTAAGAGATGAGGGGCTGCAATAAAAACAGGAGAAAATATGGCAGCCGCTATCTTCATTACTGCTAATTTTTCTTCTTCATTTATCTGCGGTAAATTAATTAAGTCTTCGATATTTTTACCCGCTAATTTTTGTCGAGTTTTAGTGAGTTCTTCCTGGATAGCTGATGATTGTAAGGATTCAGGAATCTCGAAATCTAAGCTTTTGAGGACAGATAAGCCAATTTGTACCGCTTTTAGTTCGTGATTTTGGGCGTGATAAGCTTCGATGATGACTTCATAAACTTTGATTTTATCTAGGGTGGTTTTTGCTTGTTTTAATACGAGATTAGCCCAGCACTGCATCTGCTCAAAATCCCCACTTAAATAGGCGATTTCTGTGGCTTCAGAATAAATATCTAAAGTCAGTTGATAGTTATTCTTCCAGCTTGCTTTTTTGAGAAGTTTTTGAGCGATTTTAATATATTTTAAGGCTCCAGTTTGGGCATTGGCGGCTTTAGCTTTTTGGGCTGCTAGTAAATTCAAGTTAGCCACTGACTCTCGTTCTTTTTCCTCGCTAATTAGTTGATAACCAAGATTGAGATGATCGACTATTTTAAAAATCTTTTCCGATAATTCGTTGACAGAACTATGCTCCCAAAGTAGGCGACCAATTTTTAGGTGAATTAAAGATTTTTGGCTGTCTTCGATGAGAGCGTAAGCTCCTTGTTGAATGCGATCATGAGCAAATTTATATTCTTGAATCAGTAATTGTTCATCTAATTCTGAGAGGGGAATAATTAAACCAGCTTCGCTACTATAAGTTAGAATTGGTAAAAGTTCTGAAGGTGATTTTTCAGAGATTACTGCTAGAATATTTAAATTAAACTCTGCCCCAAGACAGGCCGCTAAACTTAAAATTTCCTGAGTTTCGGGAGGCAATTTCTGCATTTTACCCATCATAAATTGAATCAGATTGTCGGTACTGCCAATCCTTTGAATTTGACCGAGATGCCATTGCCAATAGCCCCTATTATTGTCGGTTTTAGTGGTTGTTTCCTGCTCTTGTTGGAAAAACAGCAAATTTTCCCAGTAGATAGTTTTGAGAAATTCATTGACAAAAAAAGGATTACCGTGGGTTTTTTGCCAGACTAAAGCGGCCAAAGATTGCACATATTCCGGTGAATGATTTAATGTCTCTGCAATTAACTGATTGACCTGTTCAAGCTCCAGAGGTCTTAAAATAACTTGATTGATAATTATGCCCCCCTGCTCTAATTTATCGAGGGTAGCGGTTAGGGGATGGGTGGAATTAATTTCATTACTGCGATAGGAGCCAATTAAAAATAAATAGTCCATATCGCCATCGAGCATAATTAATTCTATTAACTGGAGACTAGCCAAGTCTGCCCATTGTAAATCATCGAGAAAGATGACTAAGGGATGTTCTGGGGAACAAAAGACCCGAATAAAATTTTTAAAGACTAAATTAAAGCGATTTTGAGTAGCGATCGCTAATTGTAACACCTCTGGTTGCGGACCGATAATTAATTCTAGTTGGGGAATCACATCAATAATAACCCGTGCATTCGTCCCCAAAGACTTGAGGAGTTTTTGTCGCCATAGTTCCAGTTGTGGCTGACTTTCCCCCAAAAGTTGCTTGACGAGATTAGTCAAAGCGCTAATCACGGCAGCATAGGGAATATCGCGCTGAAACTGGTCAAATTTACCAGAGATAAAAAAGCCGCGTTTTTCAGTAATTGGCTGATAAATTTCCTTAACTAGGGTGGTTTTACCCATGCCAGAATAACCCGTAACTAGCATCAGTTCGGTGTGAGAGGAGTTTTTATCCGCCGTGGCTACCCGTTGAAAAGCAGTGAGAAGAGTGGCGATTTCTGCCTCCCTGCCGTAGAGTTTTTGGGGAATTTGGAACTGATTGGCTAGATCTTGCCTAGCGATGACAAAATCCTCAATTTTACCCGTTGTTTCTAGTTGTCTTAAACATTCTTCTAAATCTGCCCGAATACCGTAGGCACTTTGGTATCGTTCCTCCGGGGTTTTAGCCATCAGTTTCATGATGATTGCCTCCACCACCGGGGGAATTTCCTCCTTGACGAGACTATTAATCTCCAAAGGTTGTTTAGCCAGATGACAGTGAACTAATTCCAAAGCATCTTTAGCCCGAAAAGGTAATTGTCCGGTGAGAAGTTCGTAGAAGCTAACGCCCAAAGAATAAAAATCCGTGCGGTAATCGAGACTGCGATTCATCCGTCCGGTTTGTTCGGGAGAAATATAGGCTAAAGTCCCCTCCAGGACGTTGGGATTTTTTAGCCCCGGATTTTCCCGCCGCAGGACGCTGGCAATGCCAAAATCGATGATTTTAATCTGTCCGGTTTCGGGGTTAAGAACTATATTGGCAGGATTAATATCTTTGTGAATAACCTTGGCGTTGTGAATTTTCTCTAAATTAGCCACTATTCGGAGTGCAAGACTTAAAAAGTCCCTTAAGGCTAGAGTTTTTTTGCCCTCTAGCCATTTTTTTAAGGATATACCCCCGAAATCTTCCAAAATAATCACGGGAGTTCTGCGGTAGGTTTCTAAACCATAGGCTTTAATCGCCCCCTGGAAGTTCAGGCCGCAGATGGTTTTATACTCCTGTTTGTAGTGGGTTAGTTCTTGGGTGGTGGGATATTCTTGCTTGAGGATTTTGAGGATAACGGGTTGATTATCGACGGTGCGAATCGCCCGATAGACTTCTGAGTTAACGCTTTCGTAAACCTGGGCAAGAATGTCGTATCCTTTG
This sequence comes from Microcystis sp. LE19-8.1F, assembly GCF_027531715.1. NCBI lineage: Bacteria > Bacillati > Cyanobacteriota > Cyanophyceae > Chroococcales > Microcystaceae > Microcystis > Microcystis sp. LE19-8.1F. The sequence goes on from NZ_JAPZSO010000045.1 coordinate 39,560, forward strand.
AGAACAATCATTTTTTTACTTGGCGATTGTAAACGGCTGCGGGTCTCCCCAAGAAAAATTCTACGGGAACCAAGACAAGACTTCGCAAGGCTGACAGGACTCGATTTACCTGTGAGACGGAAGGACGGGGAGAAGGCAGCACCTGCTCGAAATACTCGGAATGCAAGGTCAAACCAAAATGAACATCTTCCGGTAAGCTCAGTTTAGCAATCGGTCCGTCCTTGAGATTGTCAGGGTTAAATAACCAAGCTTCTAATACTTTGGTCGGGGTTAAAACCGTCGTCAATAGATAGGCCTGTTCTTGGGGAATAAACTGAATGCTATCTAAAATATAGCCATCGGGACAAACATAAAAATCCAGTAGTCCCCCACCTAAATGTGATACATGAGTATCACTGGCATTTTTTTCTTGCCTAATCTGTTCAGTTAACTGATTCCAATCTTTATCGAAGGGAACCTTGGCTAATACCGAGGGCAAGTCATGACAGGGAAGTTCGGCATCCCTGAGGATGCGATTGCTTTGGTCGCGACAATCCATATACTGACGACGACAGATTAATTCACGCACATAACCGAGATAAATTTGATAAACGGCACTGTATCCCTGTTCCGATTCCCGCGGGTCGGCGGTGTAGAGACTGGTACAGAACCAACCCGGATGGATGAAAGCTTGTTCGCTCATCACCCTGGCATCTTCGATAACCACTTTGCGCAGCACTCCGGGGTCAAAGGAAAACATCCAGGGGATGCCGTGGTATTCGGGGGGATAACTCTGACCGGTAAAATGTTGGATATCGTCTTTTTCGATCGCTTCGGTTAAACTAATAGTGGCATTTTGGATGGCCACAATCTGAATTTCACCGTTGGTACTATGGTAATTACAAAGGAAGTGATAACTGTCGCCATTGAAGGTAATTAATCGCGAGGGAACGGTGGTTTCTTCTTCCTTGAGGTCTTGACGTTTAACCAGATAAATTTGAGTTTTTGGATAGGTTTCTTCAGGCTTAATTCTGATACCTAATAGTTTGGCTACTCCCATCTGAAAAGGCATATCGGGAATCATGATATAATCTTCGGTGACGATGACCGAATGGGGACTACCATCGAGGATAGTTCCCTGTAGTTTCCAGGGTTTAAGTTGTTTTTGTTGATCCCAAAGAACAATATACACGGATTTATCTAAATCTTTTAACATACCTCCTGATACAAGTTTTAGCTTTAATTCACAGGTGATAAATTCTTGGGTCTTTTTGTCGTAGAAGGGGTGAGCGGTATTTTCTAGGACTGGGAAAAAAGACAAAGGCACGGAAACAAGATGTTGGTCAAAATAACCAATCGGAGTGATAGTATCAAGGGAAACGGGATCCACTTCCCAGTAACGTCCAGCATCGGCGGTGAGAATTAATCTGGTTTCTTCTAGTTGTTTATCTTCGGCAACTTTTTCTAGTTTAACCATAGCAGTATTCGCTATTTCCGAAGAACCTAAAATGCTGACCACGGCGGGAAAAGTGGCTTGACTAATATTAAATATCGGTAAAACTTTTCGCCAAAAACTATCCCAAGTTTTTAGTTTTTTACTGTGGACGTTAACTTGATTATTTTTCCCTTGCAAGTCCCATCTAATAATTACACCTTCGCCAGAGAACAAATGACGGTCATTTTTTCGATGAAAAGGACAGACGATAAAAACGTATCCCGACAGATTTTCCGGCCAATGTCCCTCGGTAACTGTGGCGACTGCTTGATATAAATTGTTCTCATCCGGTTGACCGAGTTGCGAGCGACTAAAATTCCTAACGTTGACAGTATTTTGGACAGTATCTTTGATTGACATATTCATAAGTAGTCATACAAAATTGATTTACTAGGTTCAAAAGGCACTCATGCAGAAGGCAGCTTTGTTCTCGCCACTTCCCACACCCTCACTGATAACTGATAACTGTTTACTGATAACTGATAGAGGATTTCACCTCTAAAAAATAGCGTCGATACAATTCATAGCCGGGTACTACTTTATCTCCCGATTGTTTGAGTAGCCCCATACTGCTGAGTTTGTAAGCGAGAATTGGGTCTAATTGTACGGGTTCCATGGCGCTCATCACCCGATCGAGGGCTTTTGCTAGTTCAGGCTGTTGTTCTAATACCGCCCAATGGCGCCGCAGGTGATGGGCATAAATCCCCGTGACAGAGGCGGCACTGGTTAATATTTGCGTCATGGTTATTTCCTCCCGACTGAGATAGTAGAGGGCAGTTTGTACCAAAGCTGGGTGTCCTCCCACTAGCTCCATCAATTGTTGGACTTTTTCCTGATTTTCCCAGGTGAGTTGATAACGTTGGGCTAATTGCAATACCTCCTCAAGACTGAAATGACTTAGCTGTGCGGGGAATCCCACGTTAAAGGGGGATTGATTGAGCTGCAGGGGAACATAAATTTCTGTGGAATGGACGACGATAAGACGGAGTTTTTGCCAGATAGGTAGGGTTTTGGCTTCTTCGTACCAAGAACGCAGCAGCGGTAAAAAATCCTTGGCCACTTGGGGATGTTCAAAAATCTGATTAAGTTCATCAAGGGCGAGGACAATGGGGGCGGTAATCGATTCCAGGAGATAGTCTTGAATGTAAACCGTACAGCTAATCTTGCTGCCTAAATCCTCATCCCAATACTCATCTAATTGCGGTTTTAACTGTAGTTGACGGGCGGCATTGGCACACAACCAGCGCAAAAATTGGTTTAAATCAGCCAAAATCGCCTGGTCCACCTGTTCTAAGTTCAAACTCACCGTGCGGTAGCCTTGCTGTTTGGCAAAATCGAGCATTCTCAAAAGTAGGGAAGTTTTGCCCATTTCTTTCGGGGCTTTTATCCGCACTAAAGCCCCCGGTTTCTTGATTTCCTGCCTTATCTGTTCTTCGAGGGGAAGACGTTCTAAATAAAATGGGGAACCAAGGGGAACTGCCCCATTGGGATAGGGGGGCAATGTGTCCAATTTTTCGCTCTTGGATGGAGAATTAACCAGAATTTTGTCTTGAGGGGGTGCTGTTAGCTGAACATTCAGGGCGGCGATTTCTTGCCAGTCGAGGCATAATCGACGACAAATTTGTGCAAAAGTGGCTTGTTCTACCGGTTTACCGGTCAGGAAGTTACTGACAATAGCCAGACTAAATTCAGCTTCTTGGGCTAAGGAGCGTTGACTGCTAAAGCCCTGCTTTTTCACGGCTAATTTAACTTGATTGAGGCAGTGTTGTTGTACTCTTAGATAGCCCGATATGGAATCTCTCATAAGAAGTGGGGTGTAGGGTGTGGGGTGTAGGGTATGGGGTGTGGGGTGTAGGGTGTGGGGTGTGGGGAGTTTTCTCAGTGAACTGATAACTGATAACTGATAACTGATAACTGATAACTGATAACTGATAACTGACTTCTAACCCAATGGTAGATGTTGGATTTTTGCAGGAGTTGTATTTTTAAAAAAAGATAAGCAAAAATTATATATTGACTCCAAAAACTTGAGAATATTTAAATTAACATTCCGCAATATTTACAAATTCTTAAGAATTAATTGAGAAAGATTTTTATTTAACAACGATTTTACAATGGTTACAGCGATTTGATAGAATTTCATAATGGGTTTTTCTGTACTTTTTTGAGCAGCAATGGCTAAAACCCTTGCCACACCTACAAGGTGATCCTAATTAAGACTGGTAAATCAGTCAATTTCACCGACAACGATGATCTTTTTTTTGTGTAGTTTTATTGCAAAAAAAAAGTTTTTTTGACAAAAAGCACAAAGTATGATAAGTACCCAACCTATTTCTGGCTGCCAGTAGTTATTGCAGAGTGGGAGTTGGGAAGTATTTTCAGTTATCAGTAAACAGTAAACAGTAATCAGTAATCAGTGAAAAGAAAACGGGAGCATCTCATTTATGCAAGTGAGTAATTAGGGCTGGCTGAATAAATCTAAAAACCTTGCTGGATAAGACTTTTAGACTTTTTTGAAATCCAAAAGTACCAGATATGGGAGTGATCAGGGGGAAATTCAGGGACTTTTTCCCTGAAAATTAGGTAATTTACCCCCTCAAAATCTGTAAAACCCCACACCCCGCACCCTACACCCTACACCCTGCCCCTAGGAAAAACTTTTTCAGCAGACCCTAATTATACTTGTCCCTAAAACTGGTTTCTAGCAAGGCTTTCAAAATAGCTTGACATAAAACCTGATTTAGGGGTTACAAAGGTGAGATGCTCCCAAAGAAAACTCAACTCTGATAACTGATAACTGATAACTGATAACTGATAACTGATAACTGATAACTGATAACTGATTTTAACGGGATAATTTAGTCAACAATGCCAAGAATTTTCGACTATTAGGAGTCAGGAGAGTTCGACGATAGGCATCGGCGGCCTTTTTAATCGCTTCCGCTTGGGTGGGATAGGGATGAATAACAGTAGAGAGTTTACTCAGTCCGATTTTAGCCACCATAGCGGTGGTAATTTGAGAAATCATCTCACCGGCGTGGGCGGCGACGATAGTGGCTCCTAAAATTTGGTCGGAACCTTGTTTGTGAATAATTTTTAAAAAACCTGCTGTTTCGCCATCAGCGATAGCTCGATCGACTATACTCAAAGGAATTTTAATAGTATTAGTGGCCAATCCCTGGGCTTGTGCTTGGGTTTCATCCATGCCCAGATGGGCGATTTCTGGGTCGGTATAAGTGACCCAAGGCATAACTAAATTACTGAGCTTATTGCGTCCGAAACCGAAGGGAGAAAAGAGGGTATTTTTAATCACAATACGGGCGGCTGCATCGGCAGCATGGGTAAATTTCCAATCCATACAGATATCACCAGCCGCATAAATTTTCGGGTTAGTAGTTTGCAGATAATCATTAACTTTGACTCCCCGACGGGTATCGTATTCCACGGCCACCGCTTCTAAATTTAATCCTGACAGATTAGGCTCCCGACCAGCAGCGACTAAAATCTCGTCAACGGCGATAGTTGCTCCTTGACCGTTGCTTGTATATTCAATGGTTTTACCCCGTTCATTTTTTCTCACCCGTTCAATTTGGCAGGAGAGAATTAACTGCATTCCTTCCCGCAGGAAAGTATGCTCAATAATTGCGGATGCTTCTCGGTCTTCTTTATTCAAAAGATGGGAATGATTATGAAATAAAATCACCTGCGTGCCTAACCGTTGAAAAGCTTGGGCTAATTCACAACCAATCGGCCCGCCACCGATAATAGCTAATCGGGGAGGTAATTCTGTTAGGGAAAAAATTGTTTCATTGGTATAAAATCCCACTTCTTTTAGTCCGGGGATATCGGGATGAATGGCCCTAGTACCAGTGGCAATGATGGCTTTTTTATAATCGAGGGTTTTTCCCGCCACTGCCACGGCATTTTGTCCTAAAAAACGAGCGCTACCCAAGAAGACATCGATACCTAGTTTTTGGAAACGTTGCACCGAATCATGATGGCTAATATCGGCGCGAATTTGCCGCATTCTGGTCATGACTCTGGCAAAATCTACCCTAGTATCCCCAATATCAATTCCTAATTTTTTGGCTTTCTCAATTTCCCCGATAATTCTAGAGGAACGAATCAGACATTTAGAAGGAATACAACCGAAATTGAGGCAATCTCCCCCCATTAAGTGTTTTTCCACTAAAGCCACTTTCAAACCTATATCTAAACCCGCCGCCCCCGCCGCCACGACTAAACCCGCAGTACCCGCACCAATGACGACTAAATCATAACAATCTTGGGGTTGTGGATTGACCCAATCGGCAGGATGAACATAATTAATTAATTTTTGATTATGTTCGTCCATGGGGAGAACATTAACTTCCCTAGAGCTATTTTCAAACATATTAGACCTCTTGTAAAAATCAAAAATTGTTGTTAGGGTTAGGAGTCAGTAGCCAGTAGTCAGTAGTCAGGAGAATTAAGAATGAATAATAATCAGTTAAATGGTCTATTTACAGATATTATGCAATTTAATTCTTATTTTTGCCGTTTTTGAACCCTGAAAAATTAATTATGCAAGAGGTTTATTAAAGCAGTTATCTTAATGGTGAGATACGAAGTTTTCGTTTTGGGTAGCCGGTCGCCGGTCGCCGGTCGCCGGTCGTCAGGAGATTATTTTTATTTGTTCTCCCCACACCCTACACCCCACACCCCACACCCCACACCCCATTCCCCCACTTCCCACTTCCCCAACCCCTGGCTGATAACTGATGACTATTCATTGATAACTGATGCCAGGGCCTGACGGGCAATTTTTGTGACGTAGAGGGTGACAGCAACGGTAGCGATAAAACCGCTCAGGCGAATAGTCCATTGTAAAACTGGGTTAGTGGCTGGTGCCGAGGTCCCGATAGTGGCAAGATTGCCCGCTAAAGAGCCAATATAGACATACATTATCGTCCCCGGAATCATGCCCGCGGAACCTAGTAGATAATCTTTCAGGGAAACCCCGGTGACACCATAGGCATAATTGAGCAGATTAAAGGGAAATATGGGAGATAAACGGGTTAAAAGCACTATTTTTAAGCCTTCTCTCCCCACAGCTTCATCGATAGCTTGAAATTTACTATTACCTTGAATTTTTTCCGCCACCCAACCCCTAGCCAGATAACGTCCCACCAGAAAAGCGGCAGTAGCGCCGATAGTTGCCCCGATAAAGACGTAAAAAGAGCCTAAAACCAGGCCAAAAACCACACCAGCCCCTAAAGTCAGGATTGAACCTGGGAAAAAGGCCACAGTAGCTAGAATATAGATAATTATAAACGCGATCGCTCCTACGGCTCCCAAACTATCCACCCAAGTTAAGGCATGGAAAAGAATAGTTTGAGGATTAAAACTGGTGGAGGGACTGGATTCGAGGGCAAAAGCGGGGGGAGTAGTCAGGAAAAAAACAAGGCTAAATGTAGTTAATAACAGTAAATGCCTGATAATCACAGTTTTTCCTAAGGGCAAAAACTTGGAAATAATCATAAAAAGTCCCTATAAGGAATGAAAAAAGAGAGATTGAACTATAAAAGCGAATTAAATAGAACTGGGGGCTATTCTACCCCGATTATCATTGTTTAGACCAGAAAGTCAATCCTGAAAATTCCCAGAAAATCCCTCTCTCTCCCGGAAGATAAGACAAGCAACAGCCCGGTAATTTTTGCTGTTTACTTGATAAGCTAAGACGCATCTTAACCGCCTATCCTTAGATTAGCTGAATCTCCCCCCCCCTTGCCTCTTGCAAGAGTGCCTCATCTCAATAAGCAATTTAAATGCGCGGGCAGCTTATTACACCTTGCCGTCTCTGGGGAAAAAATGTCAGAATTAGAAATAATTAGCATTGGATATAGCAATTAATCTATGAAAATCATCCCCAAGGTCAAAGCCCCCACCTTCGTGCAAATGGCACAATGGATCATTAATCCCGTAGCTTTTATGGAAAATGCCGCCCGCAAGCATGGCGATATTTTTAGCACAAAAGTGGGTTTAACTGTAGGTAATTTTATCTTTGTCAGTAGTCCTTCGGCCCTACAACAAATTTTAACTAATGACCGTAAACAATTCTCGGCACCGGGGGAAGCCAATCGGATTATTGCCCCGATTATTGGTGATTATTCCGTCTTCATGTTAGACGGAGACATCCACAAAAAACGCCGTCAGCTTTTATTGCCACCTTTTCACGGGGAAAGAATGCGTTTCTACGGCGATTTAATCCGCGATATTACCCTGAGAGTAATGGCAGAATTGCCCCAAAATCAACCTTTTAAAGCCCGTTCAGCGACCACAGCGATTGCTTTACAAGTAATTATGGAGGCAGTTTTTGGAATTAGTCAAGGGGAACGTTATCAAACCCTGAAAAAAATTCTGGCTGAAATGCTCGATATTTTTAACTCTCCAGTGATGGCTTCTTTGCTATTTTTCCCAATTTTGCGGGCTGATTTGGGTGCTTGGAGTCCCTGGGGAAAATACCGGCGTTCCCAAGAAAAAATTGATGATATTATCTACACAGAAATTGCCGAAAGAAAAGCTAATCCTAACCCCAATCGCACCGATATTTTATCACTACTGATGTCGGCCCAGGATGAAGAAGGCAACCCGATGAGCGATAAGGAATTGCGCGATGAATTAATGACCTTATTATTCGCAGGTCATGAAACCACAGCCACTGCTATGTCTTGGGCGCTCTACTGGACTCATCGCTATCCAGAAATTCAAGCAAAAATTCTCCAAGAAATAGCCACTTTAGGAGATAATCCTAACCCGATTGACATAACTAGATTACCCTATCTTTCGGCGGTTTGTTCGGAAACTTTACGCATTCATCCCGTGGGAATGTTAACTTTTCCGCGAGTAGTGGAAGAACCGGTAGAACTAGATGGTTATCCTTTAGAAAAAGGGACAATTCTTATGGGTTGTATTTATCTAGCTCACCACCGCGAGCAAACTTTCCCCGATTCCCATACTTTTAAACCAGAACGCTTTTTAGAAAAACAATTCACCCCCTACGAATATATGCCTTTTGGTGGTGGGGCGCGTCGTTGTATCGGGGAAGTTTTAGCTATCTACGAGATGAAAATCGCTATCGCCACAATTTTGGCCAATTATCAGTTAACTCTAGTTAATAATACCCCCGAAAAACCCAGTCGCCGCGGTGTCACCCTTGCTCCCTCGCGAGGAGTTCCCATGGTCTTAAAAGGACGACGGGAACCTCTGGTGACTGCCCCCATGCTCGCCGAAATTTCTTAAAAAAACTGACAAACTATTGTACAATCAGAGTTGTGGTATTTTCTATCATAACTCTGTTTTTTTGTCAATAAAATTGGGGATAATTATGGTCTTAATTCGTTTAGCTAAATCCTGGCAAATTTCCGAAAATGAAGTTACTTCCGAAAGTGTTTATTTTAACCGTCGTCGCTTTTTACAGGGGTTAATCGGGGCAGGAATTGCGGGGAGTTCCCTATTATTAACTGCTTGTGGTAAATCCTCCTCCTCGGAAGCTTTAGAAAAAAGTTTGCAATTACCTAAAATTGAAGGGTTCAGCAAAAATCCGCAGTTTTTAACGGTAAATCGCCCCATAGTTGCCGAAACTGTAGCGGGGAGATATAACAATTTTTATGAGTTCGGAGGGGGTAAAAATATCTGGTTAAAAGCGCAGAAATTACCAACGAATCCCTGGACGGTAGAAGTGGGAGGATTGGTGAAAAATCCCCAGACCTACGATATAGATACTATTAAAAAAACCTTTCCTCTCGAAGAAAGAATCTATCGTTTTCGTTGTGTGGAAGCTTGGTCAATGGTCTTACCTTGGCTGGGTTTTCCGATGAGTGCTTTAATCGCGGCAGTGGAACCAAAACCAGAAGCTAAATTCGTCCGTTTTACCTCCTTTTATGATCCCGAAATTACCAAAGGGCCAGGATTACATTTAGGAGCCTTACCCTGGCCCTATACAGAAGGTTTAAGAATTGAAGAAATGGCCAATGAATTAGCTTTCTTTGCTGTGGGAATTTTCGGGCATGATTTACCCAAACAACACGGCGCACCCTTGCGAATGGTTATTCCTTGGAAATACGGTTTTAAAGGGGCAAAATCAATAGTAAAAATTGAATTTACCGCCAAACAACCCGCCACCTACTGGAACACAATTGACGCTCACGAATACGATTTTGAGGCTAATGTTAACCCCAGTAAACCCCATCCTCGTTGGTCGCAAGCAACGGAGAAATTTATCGGCAGTAGAAGTGATTTATCTTGGGAAATTATCGAAACTCTGCCCTATAATGGCTACGGTGAATATGTGGCTAGTTTATATAGTTAATTTCTATGATTATCCCCATTTTATTTGGTTTAAGTGAGTATTTATGGACAATAAAACTCTGTACGAACAAGACTTTTATCTCTGGATTAGAACTACTATTAATCAACTGCAAGCCAGACAGTTTGAGCGGGTAGATTTAGAGAATTTACTGGAGGAATTAGCAAGTATGGGAAGGAGTGAAAAGCGCATAATTAAAAGTCTGTTAACCCGATTATTAGAACATTTACTTAAGCTCAAATATTGGACAGCAGAAAGAGAGAGAAACGAAGGTCACTGGAAGGGAGAGATTAGAACTTTTCGTCTCGATATATTAGATGAACTTAAAGATAGTCCTAGTCTGAAACCCTATCTTTTGGAAATTTTCGATGAATGTTATCTTTCAGCCCGAAAAAATGCCAGTGATCGCTCTCAATTACCCCTCGATACTTTTCCCGCTATACCCATTGGTTCCCTTGAACAAATTCTCGATGAAGATTGGTTTCCCAGTAATAACCATGAGTAATATCTAGAGGTCAATTATGGACAATAAAACCCTGTACGAAGAAGACTTTTATCTCTGGATTAGAACTACTATTAATCAACTGCAAGCGAGACAGTTTGAGCGGGTAGATTTAGAGAATTTACTGGAGGAATTAGCAAGTATGGGAAGGAGTGAAAAACGCAAAATCGAAAATCTTTTAATTCAATTGCTGGTACATTTGCTGAAACTAACTTACTGGACAGGAGAAAGAGCAAGAAATGAGGGTCACTGGAAAGGGGAAATTATCAACTTTCGCCGACAAATAATCAAAGAAGTTAAAGATAGCCCTAGTCTCAAACCTTATATTCTCGAAATCTTTGAGGAATGCTATCAATTTGCTAGAAAAGAGGCTCAAGTTAGAACTCAATTACCCCTCGATACTTTCCCCGCTATTCCCATTGGTTCCCTTGAACAAATTCTCGATCAAGATTGGTTTCCTACCGGCGATAATCTGGAAATATAGCCATCAGTTAGACTGCTCCATACTGCTGTAACAAAAAACAACTATCCCCCGATAGCGATCGCTAAAGGTCGAATAATTGTCAGTTTTTGTCAAGGGGTGCGGTCAGATCGAAGAATCATTGCTAGAATGAGCCTAATTGTCAGAAATTTAGTTAAACAAGGTTTTTGGCAATATGCTAATCTGGCTAACACGCTTTTGGGTGTGATATAGGGAAAAGTTCTGGCAATCGCGCCTAAATAGAGTGTTATACAGAAAGTTTCCGCATAATATGTAGTTAGGCAGATGCAATCCAATGTGTATCTTTTCTCACGACGTTCAACAGGTGTCCAACACGAAGATCTACGCTCGCCTGAATGGCGACCGTCAGCACTTAGTGTATGAGATGCGCCTAACGTCGGAATCCGACGTGGCGATGATCCTCCCGTTGCCAACTCAATTGCCGAGTACGGACCAAGTAAGTTTCGTAAACCTTTCTGGTTACGACGGCTTTTTTCGCGACATGGATCGATGCTTCCCGCAGCCGCTGGAAATGCGTAGCAAAGGCGTCGCTGTCGCGAGAGCGAGTCCTAGAAATCTCATGGTTCATCGAGTTGGCGCGTTTGACGCTTCGTTCGTACCCGCACTCGCGGATTTTCACAGACTTGATCTTCGATTTCGCCTTCCAGAGGATGTTTGGAAACAGCTGCCGCTTTACAGTGACTTTGGTTTTGCCGTCTTTCAGCTTCGATCTGGAGACATGCGGATCCATCCCATGGCATTGTCGTTTAGGACGCGGAATTCAACGGCCCTTTTCTTCCCGACTGCCCACGTCCATGATGGAAGCGTTCATCCCGTGGCGCAATTCGATCACTCCCTTTACGCACAGGCGGAGCGTCCCAATAACGTCGGAATCCGACGTGGCGATGATCCTCCCGTTGCCAACTCAATTGCCGAGTACGGACCAAGTAAGTTTCGTAAACCTTTCTGGTTACGACGGCTTTTTTCACGACATGGATCGATTTCTGAATGGGTGCACGGGTCAGTCCTGCCTTGCGACGTTATGAACTTCGGCAACTCTATCATGTCAGATAAGACGAAGGGTCTCGTTGATCCACTGACGCCTGTTGCCCGCTGCAAGTTGGCTGGCCCATTGCCAAACCGGGATACCTGGCTACCTGTGTAACCGCTGGCTAACCAACCGATCGTTGCAGCTGCCGATGCCGCGAGCGTCACTTTGCTCCTAGACATGGCAGTGCGATGCCGAAGGCACTGCGTAGCAGTACGCAATCGCCGTAGGGTGCGTTCCCTAATGTGGCTCCCACTGCTCCAGCGATCGATTTTGGGGAACGCACCATGCACATTAATTGAAGCTGTGGTCTAAATTTGATCGCCGATCTTGTAGTACGTGGCCTGGTGATGCTCACACAAATGATACTGAATTGCCAGATATTGGAGTTCACTACTGGCTAGATGCAGGAACGAGGCTGAAATACATTTTGAAAGTCTGGGTCGAGGATTAAAGAGCTTGCGAATTAGTAGTCAGGGTGGGCGTTTGCTCACCTTGCTTTTTCATGCGGTAATATGGAATGAGATGGTGAAAGACTGAGACTATAGCTATGACGCTCGCATCTAATGAACAAACCGCTATCATTCGTACAGAGCGAGGACTGACAATCGCAGGAACCCGCATCACCCTCTATGATGTGATGGATTATGTGACTGCTCAATATCCACCTAAGTTCATTCAGGGATTATTTGATCTGACGGAAGAGCAAATTAACGCTGCCCTGGCTTATATTGAGGCTCATCGTGCGGATGTGGAAGCTGAGTACCAGCAAGTTCTCAAAGAAGCTGAAGAACTCCGACAATATTATGAAGAGCAAAATCGTGAGCGAGTTGCCCGTATTGCTGCTAAGCCGCCAAAACCAGGCACAGAAGCCATTCTAGCAAAACTTCAAGCGGAAAAAGCCAAGTTGGCATCACGGGCATGAATTTTCTAGTTGATCATAACTTACGAGGGCATTCTCTTGTCCTCGCCGGTGGCCTTGCTGCGAGTGGTTGGCTTGACTTGATCTCGATTCTTTTTATTCTGTTTGAAGAAGTTGGGTTAGCTGTCACGAGCGATGATCGCGTTGTTTGGCGGTATGCCCAAGCCAATCAGATGATCCTGATCACCGCTAACCGAAGCATGAAAGGCAAAGATTCCCTGGAGCAAGTGATGCGGGAGGAAAATACCCCCACATCATTACCCGTCGTGACAATCGGTAATATTGAGCGACTACTTGCCGAGCCAGATTATCGCGATCGTTGCGTTAACCGTTTGGTTGATATTGTAGTTAATATTGAAGATTATCGAGGCGCAAGGCGAATATTCATTCCGTGACGCGGCGAATGCTAGGGCCTTTGAAGTCTATCTGTAGGGACACGGCATAACGGGGTCTTTATACTGAATCGGTTTTTAATAGCATGATTAACTGCCAATTCAACTTGAAAAACCCGCTCCCTTCTCCCCACTGCTGTAACAAAAAACAACTATCCCCCGATAGCGATCGCTAAAGGTCGAATAATTGTAAATTTTTGTCAAGGGGTGCGGTCAGATATAGGAATCATCGCTAGAATGAGCCTAATTGTCAGGAATTTAGTTAAACAAGGTTTTTGGCAATATGCTAATCTGACTAACAGGCTTTTGGGGGTGATATAGGGAAAAGTTCTGGCGATTGCTCTTAAATGGAGTGATATACCGAAAGTTGACCCATATCGTTACTATGGAGAGTGTTATGCAGAAAGTTTCCGTACAATATGTGGTTAGACTACTTAGTTTAAGGAGTTAGTAATGGCGATTGATCTTCGTGGAACGGACAAGGCAGATATAATCGAAAGATTTCTAGAGGACAGTGTTGCTCAAGGTAACGAGGGTGATGCAACAGTTGAACGACTGGAACTCAATGGCGTAGACCTTTCATTTCGTTTTCAAATTAAACACAAACAAGTTTTTAAGGAGAGAGTTTTAGGGCAAACCATTAAATTTACTGTTTACGATGTAACCACTCCTGTTGAGGGTCAAGTAAATGTCATAGCTCCAAATCCAGATGATGTCACGTTTGGCGTGGATCTAAGTACAGGACAAAAAATGTAAGGACTGGAGAAAAAGAGAAAAGTTAGGTAATGAAGGATTGAGAATAAGATGACGAAGGTGGTCTAAACCTAGCCGAAAGAGGCTTTTTGCTCGGCGACCATGTTTCTTGATAG